>NZ_VRVE01000047.1:0-31573 GCF_008040035.1 Methylobacterium sp. WL9 | reverse complement strand
CCGGCCGCCGGGCCGGTGGTGGCGTCGAGGGCCTCGTTGTAGGTCAGCACCAGGCTGGCGGCGTTGACGCTTGCCGACTGAAACACCGGTGGTGTCGTGTCCGGCGTCGCGTTGGCGACGCCCTGGGCCGCAAGGGTGGCTGCATCGTTCCCGGCGAGATCCTGAACTGCAAGAACGTCGTTACCGGCGGTCGGGTCGGTGTAGGCGATCGTGACCGCCTGACCGGAGGTCACGGCCGTGGCCAGGGTCAACGTCACGGTCTGGGCCGTGCTGTTGACGGAGACACCGCTCACGCCGACGGCGCTGCCGGCCACAGTGACCGCGAAAGCGCCGGCCGCCGGGACGTTGGTGGCGTCGAGAGCCTCGTTGTAGGTCAGCACCAGGCTGGCGGCGTTGACGCTCGCCGACTGGAACACTGGCGGTGTCGTGTCGGCTGGCGGCGTCGTGGTGTTGGTGACGCTCTGGGCCGCGAGCGTGACGGCATCGTTGCCTGCGAGATCCTGGACGGCGAGGACGTCGTTGCCGGCGGTCGGGTCGGTATAGGCCACGGTGACCGCCTGACCGGAGGTCACCGGCGCGGCCAGGGTCAGGGTGACCGTCTGGGCTGTGCTGTTGACCGCAACGCTGCTCACACCGACGGCGCCCCCGGCCACGGTGACCGCGAAGGTGCCGGCCGCCGGGACGTTGGTGGCGTCGAGGGCCTCGTTGTAGGTCAGCACCAGGCTGGCGGCGTTGACGCTTGCCGACTGAAACACCGGTGGTGTCGTGTCCGGCGTCGCGTTGGCGACGCCCTGGGCCGCAAGGGTGGCTGCATCGTTCCCGGCGAGATCCTGAACTGCAAGAACGTCGTTACCGGCGGTCGGGTCGGTGTAGGCGATCGTGACCGCCTGACCGGAGGTCACGGCCGTGGCCAGGGTCAACGTCACGGTCTGGGCCGTGCTGTTGACGGAGACACCGCTCACGCCGACGGCGCTGCCGGCCACAGTGACCGCGAAAGCGCCGGCCGCCGGGACGTTGGTGGCGTCGAGAGCCTCGTTGTAGGTCAGCACCAGGCTGGCGGCGTTGACGCTCGCCGACTGGAACATTGGCGGGGTCGTGTCCGGCGTGGCGTTGGCGACGCTCTGCGCTGCAAAGGTGGCGGCATCGTTGCCGGCGAGATCCTGGACGGCGAGGGCGTCGTTGCCGGCGGTCGGGTCGGTATAGGCCACGGTGACCGCCTGACCGGAGGTCACCGGCGCGGCCAGGGTCAGGGTGACCGTCTGGGTCGCGCTGTTGACGGCGACGCCGCTGACGCCGACGGCGCTGCCGCCCACGGTGACGGCGAAGGCGCCGGCCGCCGGGACGTTGGTGGCGTCGAGAGTCTCGTTGTAGGTCAGCACCAAGTTGGCGCCGTTCACGGCGGCCGACTGGAACATCGGTGGGGTCGTGTCGGCCGGCGGTGGCGTCGTGTTGGTGACGCTCTGGGCCGCAAGCGTGGCGGCGTCATTGCCGGCGAGGTCCTGGACGGCGAGGGCGTCGTTGCCGGCTGTCGGGTCGGTGTAGGCCACGGTGACCGCCTGGCCGGACGTCACCGGCGCGGCCAGGGTCAGGGTGACCGTTTGGGCTGTGCTGTTGACCGCAACGCTGCTCACACCGACGGCGCCCCCAGCCACGGTGACCGCGAAGGCGCCGGCCGGGATGTTGGTGGCGTTGAGAGCCTCGTTGTACGTCAGCACCATGCTGGCGGCGTTGACGCTTGCCGACTGGAACACTGGCGGTGTCGTGTCGGTATTGCCGAGAATGAAGTTGGCGGCGGCGAGGGTCGGGGCGGCGACGACGAACTGAAAATCCGGCTGGCTGTCGCCGTTCGTGTCCGCACTCACCAGCTGCGTGCCGCCCTGCGTGCCGCGCTGATAGCGCAACTGGCCCGCTTGGCCGGTGAAGGCCCCGGTGCCGATGAACGTGAAGCCCTGCGTGCCCAAGATCAGGCTGTTGGCGTCGATGGCCGACAGGTCGATCTGGTCGCCGTCGCCCGCGATCAGTTCGATGAAATCGGGTGCGCTGGCCGGACCGAAATCGGCCAGGCTCTGGAATACGAAGCGGTCGGCGCCGGCGCCGCCGTAGAGCTGGTCGGTGCCGGGGCCGCCAATCAGCACGTCGTCGCCGGCACCGCCTGAGATGTAGTCGTTGCCGTCCCCGCCGTTGATGGTGTCGTTGCCGCCGTTGCCGCGTAGCGTGTCGTTGCCGGGTCCGCCGTTGATGACGTTGCCGGCATCGGTGTCGTTGATGGTGATGCCGGCCGAGCCTGGCGTGTTGTTGGTCACGCCCTGGGCCGCGAGCGTGGCGGCGTCGTTTCCGGCGAGGTCCTGGACGGCGAGGACGTCGTTGCCGGCTGTCGGGTCGGTATAGGCGACGGTGACAGCCTGACCCGACGTCACCGACGCGGCCAGCGTCAGCGTGACCGTCTGGGCCGTGCTGTTGACGGCGACGCCGCTGACGCCGACGGCGCTGCCGCCCACGGTGACGGCGAAGGCGCCGGCCGCCGGGATGTTGGTGGCGTCGAGAGCCTTGCTGTAGGTCAGCACCAGGCTGGCGCCGTTCACGGCGGCCGACTGGAAAACGGGCAATGCGGTGGCCGCGCCGATCGTGAGATCGAACGTGTCGGATGAGACCTGACCGGCCGTCGTAGAGGCCATGACCGTCACGGCATAGGTGCCGGAGGCGGCCTGCCCGGTCGTGGAGAACGTGCCCGAACTCGCGTTGAAGCTCAGCCAGCTTGGGAGCGCGGCGCCGGAGGCCAATGTCGCGGAGTAGACCAGCCCCGTCGGTGCGCCCGAACTCAGGAACGACGCCGTTCCGGCGGTCGGCCCATTCGGATCGAACCCGAGTGCACGCAGATAGGCCGCGGCCCGCAGGGCGTTGCCGGCGGCGTTCGGGTGGATCTGATCCGCCATGTAGCCGGCGGCGGCGGCCGTCGCGTAGCTGCCCAGAACGCCCTTGTCGTCGACGTAGATCAAGCCCCGCCTCGCAGCCTCCTGAGCCAGGATCGAGCGGTAATTGTCGAGATAGACCTGGCCGCTGCTTCCGACGTCGTTCGGACCGACGAGAACGATCTGGGTCGCGGGCGAGGCGGTGGCGAAGTTGTCGAGGATCCCGTCGATCCGGGTTTGGTAGCTTGCCCCGTACAGGACACCGCGATCGTTCATCCCTGCGTCCAGCAGATAGGCTTGCGGCGCAAGCGCCCCGAACCAGGTCTGACGGAAGCTGGTGTTCAGATTCGACCAGTTGCTGAGACTGGTGCCGGCGATGGCCACGTTGGAGAAGCTGGCGCCGTCCGCATCCGTGCGAAAATCGGCTCCGAACAGGGTCACGTGGCCGGTCATGCCCTGGACGGTGATCTGGTCGTTGCTCTGCCCGCGATCCGCATGGATCAAGACGCTCTGGAGGCCGAGGGCTCCCGCGGTGCTGACCGTGACCGGGGCACTTGTGCCTGCCCCCTGGATCGTCAGCGTGCCGCCATCGGGCTGCTGCAGGTAGTAGACCCGCGCGGTATCCCAGGCGGAACTCGGATCCCAGACGAACCGGTCCGAAGCGGAGGCTGCTGCGACGTTAATACCCTGCCCGTTGATGCTGTACTGCTCGAGCCCGGGATTGGCCGTTGGGCCGGCGAGATAGGCGACGCCGCTCGAAGCAGAGGACACATGCCCGACGCCGATTGGCGGATTGTTCGTGAAGGCTTGGTAGCCGCTGCCGCCATCGCCGTACAAACCCCGCAGACGCGAGACGAACGTCTGGGCATAGTTGCTGCCGACGTACCCTGCGGTCAGGCTGTCGATGGCAGCGAGCGCATTGTAGTCATAGCGGACGGTCCGACCCGCGGCCATGGTGAAGGTGTCGGCAGGCACCGTGAACGAAAACGAGGTCCCGTAGGCGAAAGACCGATCGGCCAGCGGATCCGCCACGCTCAGAGCGCCGGTAATGACGACGCGCTCGACTGCCGGCGCACTGGTCCCATTGGAATCCTGCGCCCGGATCAGCACGTCGTAGCTGCCGACAACCGACGCGTTCGAGATGGAGATCGCGCCGGTGGCTCCGTCGAACGTCATCCACGACGGCAGCGGCGTCCCGTCCCCGAGGACGGCCGAGTAGGTCAGGTTCGAGCCGAGATTGCTGAACGTGTCGGAGGCAAGGCCAATCTGCGCGGTCGTGCCCGCCTGCGCGGCGACACTTTTAGGAGTGCGGAAAAGAAGAGCCATGATGCTTTCCCTAGAGCGCTTTCCGACCAAGTGGATGCCGGTCGATCGAAAGAAAGCGCTTCAAAATATAACCTGAGAGCCGTATCCGACCCGACGCAGCAAGATCGGATACGGCTCTAGACAGCAATATGCTGCGTCGATCTCTGGTCTCGGTTCCGGCGCCCATCAAGCGGGCGACAATACGACAATGCCGGCATAGAAGCAGAAGGCCTGTAAATCGAAAATTGATTTAATGATACTAGGAACTAGTAGGCTTTATCGTTCCCGGCTAGGCATCGGAACGTCGAAAATATGATCAAGGTATCCAAAGAAAACGACCAGTTTTCGATGTACCAGATATCGTGTTCGACGCGATTCTTCATATCCTCGATGCGCGGTGTTTCTCCGCGAGCGCCCCTGATCTGCGCCCACCCGGTAATACCGGGCTTAACGCGATGGCGCCGTGCGTAACCGACAACGCGGGACAAATAATATTCGTCGTGCACCACCGCATGTGGTCGCGGCCCAACGATCGACATGTCACCGCGGAGGACATTGAAGAGCTGTGGTAACTCGTCAAGGCTGGTTTTGCGCAGCCATCTACCGACCTGGGTCACCCGAGGGTCGTTCTTCACCGCCTGTCGGACGTCGTCCTGGTCGGGCACGATTTTCATGGACCGAAATTTCAGAATGCTAAACTTTTTCCCCTCGAAGCCCTGTCTTTCCTGCTTGAAGATCACCGGCCCTCGCGAACTGGCTTTCACCGAAATCGCGATCAAGCAGAGAAGCGGCAACAGAAAGAAGATGGCGAGACCGGAAAACAGAATATCCAGCGCTCGCTTTCTTACGCTCGTCGCGCAGGCTGGCGCGCCGGCACTCTGCGACGCGTCCGAATGGATCGCCCTCAGGTCGACCCTCTGCGCCATGTCCTGCGTTGCAGGACTGACGATATAGTAATGGCGATGTTTAGCGACCGCCTGAAACATATCCGCTGCGGCGGTCTCGTGCGCAGCCTTCTCATCGGACAAGACGATCACGGCGTTGTCGTAATTGTCCAGTCGCAAGGACGACGTAGCGGATCGAGCCGTATCGGCGGGGCCGGTGTCGTAGACGCCATCCTCCAGCAGCATCAGGATATCGTTCCGGATGCCGTTCTTCGACATTGCCGCGGACAAGGGGGTCTGGAAGAAGTTCACAGTCGGATCGACCAGCCAGAGATTTTTGTCGCGGCAGTTTTCACCAGTCGGAAGTCTGATCGACTCGTAAAGTCGCAGCCAATTCTTCGGGAATTTTTGGCCTGTCGCGAAACTCCCTTCAGCCACGCTCATCGCACGTCCCTTCGCCCGGTTTACGAGTTTTTAATATTTGTCATCCGCAGTATTCAGTCAACGTGTTTCCCCATGCTGATCAGGCGAGACGATGCCTATCGCTGTAACGTTGCTTTTTTAGCTTCGCACTCTCAAATGATCGTACGTAGTACGCAACTGTGAAATGAAGCTCATATGATAAACCAACCGGCTCCCTGTTTGTCGCTCATGCACCGGCACGGCCGCGGCTTCACTTAGATCACGAGCGCGCTCGAGCGCTTTCCGGCCAAGTGGATACCGGTCGGCCGAAAGAAAGCGCGACACAGCAAAGGCTGAGAGACGCCGGCCCGATGCGCTGGGATTGTGTACGGCTCTCAAGTATTTTTCATAGGCATAGCTGCTGTTTCAGCGAGTAAAAATATTATATATCGATAGGATGGACCGCCTTCCGTCATCTATCGTGTCTATAAAAATCTCACTCTCGGCATAAGCTTGGCCATTCAAACTCCGTTGTCATCGCTCGTTGGCGAAAAACCGGATTTTTTATGTTCATTGGATCGTCAAGCGAGACGGCGCGGAGTGGCACCACGGCACGCTTCACCGAATTCGACGCTGGTTTCGCAGGATGTCACAAATCTTCGATCCGCTCTGAGTTCTTGCGCGAACGCGGCGTCCGTCTCGGCGAAAAAGGCTCTATCTCTTTGTGCTGTCGCATTTTCTTCACGCGAACCGGAAACCGCTTCGCTCAAAAATGCTCTAGTCGTTTGTTAAGCTGGGGTCTCTATCTCGCAAACGCTGGGCTAGGAGTGGCCGATTTGGCTGACCGTCTGCGCTCTTGTTCTGTGCGCGCCGCGTCTTCTACTGCTCCTCAACAACTCGACTGCCCCAATCATCGAAGCGCTGGGCGACGCCTCGTACAGCATCTACCTGACCCACGGCTTCGTGATCCCGATCGCAGGAAAGCTATGGGGCGCCGCCCATCTCTGGAGCCAGCCTGTTCTGTTGTTATGTCTCTCTACCTTGGCCAGCTGCGTGGCTGGCGTGGCCTGCTAACGCCTTGTAAAAAGACCCATGTACCGGGGTATACTGCGCCGGCTGAGCGCGAGGCGCGCCGCGCGTCTCGCATTTCTTCCACGTAAGGCTGCGAGACATCGCATCACGAAGCTGCATAGGGTCTACATCGATGTTGCGAGCGATTAAGTCTATGCTTCGTGAAGCATTTTTCCGCCGCTACTATAGAAGCGACTTTCTAAAACGCCTGCCGCATGGAGCAAAGGTGCTTGACGTGGGGTGCGGGAACGACTCTCCACGCCTTTTTAAGGAAGCAAGGTCGGACATCTACTACGTCGGTCTGGACGTGGGTGACTATCGACATACGCGTCCGCCGACTGAAAACGCAGATGAGTTCGTGGTCGTGGCCTCCGACGAGTTCGCAGCGGCGATCGAGAAATGGCGAGGACGCTTCGATGCTGTCTTTAGTCAGCATAACATTGAGCATTGTGAGGAGCCTGACCGGGTTATCAAGGCTATGGCCGCGTGTTTGAAGCCAGGTGGAACTCTGTTCTTGGCCTTTCCGACTGAGGCGAGCGTTAAGTTTCCAAGCCGCCAGGGCACCCTCAACTTCTACGACGATTCAACGCACCAGCAACTACCTGATTTTTCCAGGATTATTGAGCTGCTGAAGAGTACAAGCATGTACATCAACTTCAATGCCCGGCGCTATCGCCCCTACAAGCACGCTTGGCGCGGACTGCTCAACGAGTTGGAAAGCCGAAAAACGAAAACCGTGATGCGCGGCACATGGGCCCTCTGGGGTTTCGAGAGCATCATCTGGGCGTCGAAGTCGAACAATCCGGACGCCAATTTTAGCGCTGGTCAGACATCGAAGCCACGGTAGACCGTTGCCACGCCGTTTGCGGTTGAATCGGCGGTGGCCAGCTTCCATCGGTGGTCCGGCTGGAAGGTTAGTGCATTGTCGGCCTGAGCGCGACGGCCGAGCTGGTCGGGATTGCGCAGCCGACCACAACACGGCCTTGGGAGCGGGCGGCACTTGGAGCATTTTCGAGCGAACTGGTTTCCGGTTCGCGTGAAGAAAATGCGACTGCACAAAGAGCGAGAGCAGTTTCCGTGAGTCGAAGATCACGGAAACTGCTTTAGATCACGCTGCGTTTTGATCGATTAGATCAAAACGCAGCGTGATCTAGGAACTGCGAAAGCCGTCAAGCACACGCATGCGCGCGGCTGGCTCGGCCGTTTCCGGCGTGAGCTGGAACGAGGTCCGAAGACCGCCCGACGGCAAATGTCCGCGCCAGACGACGCGCGGCGCGGGGCGCATTTCTCCGAAACGGTTCGACACCCAACCTCCGTCGATCCGGTTTTCACCTTCCTGGACGGTGACATTCCCCGGTCGATCGAACGACAAGCGCCCGAGCTGGCGACCATCCCGCAAGAACACCAGAGCGGTCTTCATGTCGTCGATCACGATTCCAGGCGCAAACTGGAACGCGATACTCGCTTCTTCCGGGCCGGGCCCGGGCTGAAGTTCGTCGATGAGCGCAAATCCGAAAGGAGCAGCTTCGATCGTCCGCACGTGATCGACGCCAAAACGCGACCGATAGCCGTCATGCGTGACGCGAACGCGCCAGTTTTCTCCATCTCTCTTCTCGACGAGGCTCGCATGCGCCTTATGCCCCCAGTTGAAAGGGCCGCTGATCGTGCTCTGATCGACCCCGCCCAAACAGAGCGTGTTGTGTGCCGCGGTCCCGCGGAACCAGGTCCTCCAGGCGCCGCCGCCATGGTAGAGGTAGGTTCCCGGGTCGCACAGAACCGCTTCCCCGTCGATGCTGAAGACCACGGCGTTCGCGTCGGCGTGCCCGTGTGCCGCGATCGAGAGGTAACCCAGCGGACCATGATCGATCACGAGGTGGAGATGGCGGCCTGCCTGCCGATCGGTGACCACCGTATAGCCACCCTGCATGAAGGTCTGCAGGCGCCGGTCAGTTTGCCGCGAAAGCCGGGAGCATCCGAAGAGAGCGTTGCGCAGTTCTTCGGTCTCGGTCTCGTGGCAGGGGCCGAGATCGTCGTAGGCGGCTTGAATGGTCTGGGCGACGGAGCAGACGTAACTGCGTTCGGCCACCGCATCGAGGGTCAGAACCCGACCTTCGTCGTCGTCCCCGATCGCGGGCACCGACCCACCGGGTTCTGAGATGGCTGCGACGAAGCCGGCAAAGGCGAGCAGTCGCTGCGTCGCCACCTCGGAGACGCCGAGTGCGAGTTTGTCCGCCACGAAATTTCCGAACAGGATCATCTCCGCGGTGAAGGCACCATAGGTGGGCGACTGCTCTGCCGGAGTGCCGTCGGGAAGAATCTGGAGGGCCGCTTCGCGCGCGATATGCTCATACTGGTGCCGAGCACGCTGGAGATTGCCGTCCTTTTTCCGGACCGTCGCCTCGATGAGCAGCAGCCCGAGATGTTCGGCCATCGCGTGATTGTTGGCCGAACTGAATTTCGACGGGAACCGCTCCAGGAAATCCCTGCTGCTCAAGAGGATTTCCAGGATCAGGCGCCTGGTCCGCTCGCTCAGTCGATCGGCGCAGAGGTTGTAGGCGACGATCAGAGAGACGCAGCGCAATGCCACCTCGATCCCGGAGTTCCAGCCGACACCGGTATAGGGCGGGTTATGGCGCGCCCAACTGGCGATGGCGTCCTCAACGGCCGCCAATGCGCGTCGATCGTGATTGAGCGAGGCCGCTGCCGCCAAGGCCTGAAGGAACTGAAGCCTGTTTTTCTCCCACACGTGCTTGATGTCGCCGAGCTCTCCCGAGCGACGGTATTTGATATCGAACGAGAACGAATCCGATCCGGGCCATAACAGGCCCGTTCCCGGATCGATCCGCCAGCCCTTCTCGGGGAAGAGATCTTCGGGGTCGGCGTCCGGCCAGGTGGCGCCGAGCGCTGAAAACTTTCCTTCGAAAATATTCGCGACGACCACGTCCAGTTTTTTGCGGAAGGCGGGGGTCGCGTTTCCGATTACCCTACCTTCGAATCCCGGGATCCTGCGCAGCTCGAGATGCTTCGGCGGCGTGACGAAGACTTTCGATTTCCTGCGCATGCGCGATCGCTCGACATGCTCGCCGACACGAAAGGCGATCTCGGGAACGCTCATGCTCCGGATACGGGCGATGTACCACTTGAGGGACATTCAATTTCCCTGCAGCAGCAGATTGTCCGACCCAGCGGTACCGCGGCGATCCGAGGCCACCTCGATCCAGTGGTCGCGCAGCCTCGTGGCATAGCGATCGATGTTCAAATGTTCCTCGTAGAAGGCATGCGCGTTTCGGCCGAGGGTCTCGCGCATCGGACCGGACGAGATGACCTGCTCGAGCCGAGCGGCCAGGGTCCGGATATCGCCGGGCGAGACGAGCAGGCCACGCTCTCCGTCGACGATGATGTCTTCGACCGCGCCTACGGGAGTGGTGATCACCGCGAGCCCCCAGGCCATCGCCTCGATGACCGACATCGGCAGGTTCTCGTCGTAGGAGGGCAGGACGAGGACCTGGCTGCTTCCCAGCAAGGTTCTGATCCGATCTGGTCCGACCCAACCGAGGACTTGCACCTTGTCCTGCAGGCCGTGTTGCCTCGCCAGCGCGCTCGCGCGCTTCGTCTCGCCGTCGCCGGCAAGGACGGCCTGCCACCGCAAATCCGGCGGGAGCAGCGCCAGGGCCTCGATCAGATCGAACGTGCCCTTCCGCTCTCCGACCTGACCGAGGAAGATCAGGCGGACGAAGGCGCTCGGCTTCTCGCCGGCACCGCCGCGCCGGCAGGCATTGGGGAGAATGTGGAGCTTCTCGGCGATCTGCGGCAGCTTGCCGGCCGCGAAGGCATGCCAGACCGAACCGAGGACGAACACACGATCCGATTTCGTGAAAATGAATGCGATGAGGCGTCCGACGACAGGACCGCTCGCATTCCAGTATTGCCGGAACCGGGAGCCGTGAAGGTGGACGATGTATGGCACGCCGAAAGCCCGACATATGGCGCAGGTCGCCGCCTTCCTGATCACACTTCCGCCGGACGATAGATTGATGTGCACCACGTCCGGTTTGCGAAAGACACAGACCGTGATCAGCCGGATGAGGAAGACCAGGTAGGTTCCGGCTGCCCGAAGGCCGCGGCCGTTGCCGCGCGTGGCCCAGAACTTGACGCTGAGATCGCGAAAGTCCGCGGACTGCCCATAGGGCCGGATCTCATCCATCATCCTGTCGATCCCGCCGCGACCGCCTTCACCGAGCGGGGTAACGACGAGAACACGCATCCGCCTTTCGATCACGGCTCCGATCCCTCTACATCAATGTCCAGAGCAAGATTTGCCGATGACGTTTTCAGTCAGCGCTCGCCTTTCAAATTCTATACATTCTATTTCAATTTCCATTGAAAAACATGACTATATTATCTTATAAAACATGTCTAATCCCTGAAAATATATCAATTCTCCATGCGAGCGAACTGCTTCTTGCATTGGACATTTCGCCTCGCAAGCTGGTTTAGAAATTCAGACGAACTTAAAAATCTACGGATCGAAAGATAGGAGCAGCGCAAATTCCCTGTCCATCACTTCCCGGTCATCGATCTCGATCGAGAAAATTAGTGATGGCCCCCATCGATGCGGCTGCGGGCTATTATCTCGGTTGAAGTGCGAGGGCGGATCGCCCTGCCGACGCACCGAGGCGGAGGACGGACGCGCGGACCAGAGGTATCGCCATCCAGCCAGCGAGAAGAACGACGGCAACGCTGAGCGGCCAAAGCGGCGTCATGTAGCGGGGCAATGGAACCTCGAACACGGCCGTGGCGATGGTATTCAGTTGAAGGACAAGGGCCGACCACACCATGACGATGTCGCTGGTCGTCCGCGTCAGCCGAACGATCTCGAGGAGGAACCGGATCAAAAAGACTGCACTGATCGCTAGGGCGACCGCCTGAAAGACTCGCAGGAGGAGCAGCGGCAGCGTCGCTCGCGCGAGAGGTGGATCGAACAGATTGGTGGCATCGTCGGAGCGGACATCGGATGGCCGGACCATGCCGGCCTGAGAGAAGCCTCCGGAGAGCTGATCGCCGAGCCTGACCGATGCGGCAGGCTGCGGGGGAGGGTTGGCCGCCACGAACGTCTCGTACTGCGCGCGCTGCTGGGCATCGACGAAGACGAGATAGAGCCCGAGGCGCAGATAATCGCCGGCAAAGCGCGTTACGAAATGAAGCGGGTCCTGTTTCATCCTGGCGCTGACGTAGCATGCGAGAATGCTATTGATTTCGCCCTCGCTTGTGGTGTGGAATTTGCTCTGAAGTTCCGGAATGATCACGGAAAAACGGAGATAGTTGCTGTACTTGTCTTCCAGAACAGATCGCTCCAGCGGGGGGGTTGCCCCGAGATACCTGACGACATCATGCGTTGCGGTCTCGATCACCTCCCCGCCGCATCGCGTGGCGGCCGCGTCCGGGGCCCAGTCGGTGAACAAGGTCTTCTGCAACAGCCCTCTCGCCGCTGGGCTCGAGGTCGCCACCGAGCCGTAGCGATGAAAGTAGAACGCCGGCGAAGCTGCCAAGGTCAGTACGCTGACCGCGGCGGCGGCTCCCAACGCGATGAGCCTTTCCCTTCGGAGCAATCCCGGGAGGCACATCAGCATGCCCCCGGTGACAACCAGAAGAATGAGATTGGTTGGCCGGAAAAGACCAGCAATGCCGCAGACGAGCAGCAGCACACACAGGCGCGTTCGCGAGTAGTGCGCGGCCATCCCGATCCAAGAAGCGAGCGCGAGCATGATCAGCGCGGCGCTGACCGCATCCGGAATGGGGTAGACGCTCGATTGCACGAGCAGAACGTTTGCCATGGTCAGCCCCTGCCAAACGAGCGCCAGGGCAAACCGACCCGTGCAAGCCGTCCAAGCACAGGCTGTGACCCACAGGCAGCCCAGGAGGAACGCCGCCTGGATCATGGGAATCGCGTTGAGGCCGAAGCCAAGCTTGAATGCCCCATTGAGGAAGGCGCCGTATCCCACCGGCCGCGACGGATCGAGATTGATGTAGCTCGGCACGTCCCCGCCGACCACGGCCGTGAGATCTTTGAAGACATAGAAGTAGATGCCGGCGAACACCGGAATGAGCGCCAGAGCGAGTATCTTCGCGGGGCCGAGATATCGCGTCACGAAATAGACCCCCGTTGTGAGAGCGTGCTTTAGAACGCTTGCCGACCAAGTGGTTGCCGGTTGGTCAAAAGAAAGCGCTTCACAATAAAGGCTTAGAGACGCCGGCCCGATGCAATCGGGTCGGGTACGGCTCTAGAGCCGCCGACCACAGAATTCTGCAGGCGATCAAGATCGTCCATACAGACTGTCCGGCCAAGGTTGCATCTCGGCCATGGTGCCGGATCGAACTAGCAATTCGAGATACCGTAAATTGGAGTCCGCCAGGGAGATCGTACTTCGGACTTCCGAGAGTAGCGGCGGCCGTCATCGCGAAGAAGTATGCAGTTTCCATCCAAGCATATCAAATACAAAACAGACATTGTTCGATTGACTATAATCAGACATGCCGGATAAGACTGATTATCGTGTTTCGATGCGCTGTTCAGTCAGCCCATGCGACGGCACCGCTCTCGCTGCGGAATCTCGTTACGGCGACAGCAAGACGCGCCATTTAGCGTTAGGACGAGGGGCGTCGATGACCCACCGGTTGGATCTGAATGCCCTTCGGGCGATCGCCGTCGCGGGGGTCGTGGCGTTTCACCTGAAAATCAACCTGCTGTCCGGCGGCTTCTCCGGCGTCGATGTCTTCTTCGTGCTCTCGGGCTTCCTGATGACGAAGATCATCGCGGACGGTATCGAGGGGCGAAAATTTAGTTTTGCCCGCTTCTATGCGGCTCGTGTGCGACGCATCGTTCCAGGCCTGCTGGCAACCTGCTCGGCCGTACTTATTTTCGGATATTTTTGGGTCGACCCCATCAAATACGAAGAGATGGCAAGATCTGCTGTCTATTCGCTCTTATTTGTATCAAATATTAATCTGTGGAAGCAGGTCGGATATTTCGATATCGGCGCGAATGAAAAATGGTTTTTGCATACGTGGTCGTTGTCGGTAGAATGGCAATTCTACCTTCTCTACCCGCCGGCGATGTATTTGCTGTATCGCGTTTTTCGAACGCGACGGCGGGTTGGGACTTCGATCAAAATCGCGATCCTGCTATCGTTTGCCCTGTCGGTCGTCTTGGCCGGCGTCCGGCCGGCAAGCGCCTTCTTCCTTCTTCCGACCCGCGCCTGGGAGATGCTCGCCGGCGGAGCGGTCGCGCTTTCGCCGATCGATCTGCCGCAGCGCTTCAAGAGACCGTTCGGCCTGATCGGTCTCTGTCTGATCGGCGCATCGTTTCTCATCTACGATTCCCTGACGCCCTGGCCGTCCTTCGGCTGTCTTCTGCCGGTCGTCGGCGCCGTCATGGTTATCGCTGCGCGCGACGACGGCCTGCCTCTTTATCGCAACCCTGCCGTCATCTGGACCGGCCTCTGGTCCTACGGCATCTATCTCGCGCATTGGCCGGTGATCGTCGGCGTCGAATACCTCGCACTGCCCTGGCCGGCCGTGACGAGCTTCTGCCTGATCGCCGCGATCATGGCCGGATGCACGCTCTTAGCGCATTTGGCGTCCGCCGAATCCATCCGGCGCTTGTGGGAGGCGAAGATCGGGACCTACGGCCGGGTCGCGTTCGGCGCGGCCTTTCTCCTGGTCGGGACGAGTGCCGCCGGAATCGCACTGACGAATGGCGGGGAGTGGCGGCAGCCCGAGAACCTTGAGGTCTTCCGCGCCTCGCGCTTGGCGATGGGCGATTGGGATTACCCGAGCGGCACGTGCAATGGGCTGAGTTTCAGCGAGGAGCTCCGTCCCTGCCACGTCGGCGCGCGGCGCGGTCGCAGGACCCTCATCATAGGCGATTCCTTCGCCCAACAGCTCTTCAGCCGCGCCCGCGAAATCAGCGATAACGATCCCACACGCGGATTCACATTCGTGACGTCGGCCGGCTGTCCACCGATCGTCAACATCAATCGCACCGGCGTCGGCTTTCGCTGCGACACGTTCATCGACAAGGCGTTGAAATACGCCGAATCTTCGGATTTCGATCACGTCATGTTCGTGTCGATGTGGTATAATTACTTCAAAATTGAATCAAAGAATGTCTGTTTTATTGGCAAGAATGGCTGTGCCGTTGCGAGAACCAGCGAGGAAGTCTTGCCGTTGCTTGGCGGTGCACTCGACGCCATGGAGGTTCGTCTGCGTCAGATCAGAGCCGGTGGAAAGTCACTGACCGTCGTGCTTCCGTTCCCCTACAGCAAGGTGGACGTGCCGTCGGTCCTCGTAAAGAACACGTTTCTCGGCCGTGCCGCGCAGGGCGTGAACGATATCGAGATCGACGTGCTGTTCGAAGATTACGATGCGATTCGCGCCAAGCTCAAGGGCTTGGCAGACAACGTCGGCGCGACCCTTCTCGACCCGATGGAGTTTCTCTGCGTCGAGCGCCATTGCCCGACCCTCGATGGAAAGGGAATTCCCTACTATCGGGACAGCAGCCATCTGCGCTCATCGACCATCAGAAGCGACCGCTTCGTGTTCCTCGACAAGTTCATGTAGTTCCGCGCGGCCGCGACCGTACCAGAGGAGCTGCGTCCTCGAAGATGCATCGGTCCTGGCCTCCGCCCGGATTGGGCGGAGGCGCGAGCGCGCGTGCCGGATCGTGCAGGACGACCCTCAGCTCCCGAGCACGAAATCGCCGGCCGAGAGAGACGGCGCACCCACGAGGATGCGCATGTCCGCGGTCCGGTCGCCGTTCACGTCGGCCGTCACCAGGAGGCAGCCGGCCTGCGAGCTCCTCTCGGTGCGCAACTCGCCCGCGGTCCCGGAGAATGCAGCGTTCCCGACGAACGTGAATCCTTGCCGGCCGGTGATCAGCGTGTTCGCATCGATGGCCGAGACATCGATCTTGCTTCCGCTCGCGCTCCCGTTCCAGAATTCCACCACATCCATGGCACCGGTGACGGGCGCGTCTTCGACATTCTGGAACACGTATCGGTTTGCGCCCGCGCCGCCGTACATCGTGTCGGCGCCCGCGCCGCCGATGAGCACATCGTCTCCCGCGCCGCCCGACAGGTAATCGTTGCCGGCGCCCCCGATCAGCGTGTCGTTCCCATCGTTGCCCCGCAGGGTATCGTTTCCGGCAGCGCCGGCGATCACGTTGGATCCGCTTCCATCGTTGATCGTGATGGGGGCCGTGCTCGCGGATCCATTGGACGGGGTGCCCGGTAGCGGACCCGGCAGGTCCGAACCGCCCGGGGATTGAGGGTCCGGTGTCGAGGACACCGGCGGTACGACGATGGGCACGGAAGGCGTCACGGGCTCCAGCGGCGTCGAGGGTTCCGGCGAGGTGACGGGTGAGCCCCCCGCCGTTCCCTCGGTGATCGTCGGCAGCGTGTAGGAGACAGCCATGGTCTCCGGCGCGGCAGCCCGGTAGATGCCTTCCTTCCAGTAGACGCTGCTCTGCGTCGAGTAGCCCATCGGGCCGCGATAGGAGACGATCTCCTGTCCGTCGCGGGTAACGCTGAGATAGCCGTTGCCCGCAGGATCGAACTTGGCGGTGACGTTCATGCTGTAATCGTGGCCGCGGACGATGTCGGCCTTGTCCATGTAGACCGGCTTGTAAACGGGGCTGCCGTTGCCCCCGTTGTAGCCGACATAGATCACCATCCGCTCACCGCTGAGCTGGATCTGGAAGGGCGGCGAGATGGCCGGCGCTCCGGGATAGTCATTCTGGTGGAACTGCCCCAAAACCAGCCAGCCTGCTGTGTTTCGCTGCCCGGGTTGTACTTCGAAGTTATAGTCTACGTTAATCGTCGAGCCATTCAGATGAAATTTATTTTCCAGTATCTCGGATCTGTTCTTCGAGCTTGGATCGTTTATCCACCGATCTCCGCCGCGAACTTCGAACACGATCCTATCGCCGGTGCGCTGAATGCTCCAGGGACTGCCAGATGTCTGTTCCCAAAAGGATTTCGTACTTCCGCTTGCCATCTGGCCCCGCTTTCTTGACGTATTGTTTGGTTTTTGTTTCAGATATATTTTGCATTAAACTACTTGCGGTGTAGTTTTGATTGTAGCGTGAGCATACGTGCGTATTCATTGATTATCAACATATTTTTTATTATGGGAATATTGTGATAGTCTGAAAGCTTCGACAGACAACGAGACAGGTGTCGCAAAAATAATATGTGCGAATTTATGCCTGCGTCGATGATTCGCTGCAGTGCACATCGCTCGCTTATCTCAAGCTTTGCAGTTCGCTTCTGATGTCAGGATGGCGGGGCCAAGTTAGTGGCGGGCGAAACGATTCACGTCGTAAACAAGCGGCATAGGTTTGCATTGTGGCCCTCTCCTGACCGGCGTCGGTGAGCCGTGGCCTGCCCTTGCTCGGTGTCGAATCCGGGGAGCAATGTGTTCTGGCTCGGGAGCCGCACATCGCAGGCGCAGTTGAGCCCACTTGCAGCGAACGTCCGGCAGCATCGAACCTGAGGCCTTTCGCTCGTCGCATCAGGCTCACGGCCTGCCTTCGAGGCCGTCCGGCCGAGACGTCCCGGCAGCGCCGGACATCCAGGCGCGCCCTATGCTGCGTGCGAGTGCGAATGGACTCCGGTCGGCGAAAGGGACGGATCCGGAGCTCGATGGCTCATCTCTCGGAGAGCGGCCACCATCCTGTCCGTTTCTTCGTCGCGTTCGGCGCCGCCCTGCTCGTCACCTCCCCGGCGTCGTGCCACCAAGATTGCCGCGAGCACCGCTGTACCGGTTCCCACGACCGGTCCGAGCGCTACGGCGAACAGCAGGTTGAGGGGAGCGATCACTGCGACGGTGATCGAGCCGGCGGTCAGGGCGGCTGCGGCGATCGCAAGCATCGTGGTCCTCGGAAATAGAATCGCGAGATCAGTCGATGACTGATGGGGCTGAGAACGTTAAAAAATTGTTAACATGCCGGTTCTGGTCTGGTTCTGGGGCAAGTTTCGGCAGCAGATACAGTGCTGATTACCGTCCTGATCGTTGGAATCCTGGTCAGAGGAGCATTTCTCGGTTTCGGGTCCGGCAAGCCGTTACTCCGGTGCCGAAGGCGACCATCGGATGGTCGAAGATGTCTCGGCACACGGAAGGCATGAATGCGAGTGGCCTCGACGAATGGTGGTTTGCTAGTTCGCGTGCGCACTTAAGCCTGGTTCCGTCGGAGTACGCCGCTTCGTTGTGGCTGAGTATCGAAGCGGAAGATCTGTAGCGCGGAAGCCCGAGTGATCCGCATCGCGGTGTATGCCTTGACGGGTGCAAGCGCACCCGCAATGATCTTCTGCGAATTATCGGCCTCGAATTTACTGATGAGCCGGTCGAACAAGCTGAGGGCGGATAGAAACTCGGCATCTGATATTATTTCCGGATTTCAGAACTATGATACGTATTTCCAATCTATCTATTTTCTGGCATGTATATAATGTGATCTATCGACATTCTAGGCGGCCTTTTTGTCTTCGTGCATGGAGCTGTCGATTTGATGCCGGCCTATAGTATTATCGGAGCATCTTTCTTCGTCGACGTGGCCGATCGCGCGAAAACCGTGTCGCAGAGACTCATGCGCGCCGCCCGGGCGAAATCGGATGTCCTCCTCGCTGTCGCCGCACAGATATTCCAGCAGATCGCGACGTTCCTCACCGGGGTCATGATCGCGCGTGCGATCGGCGTCGAGCAGTACGGAATCTCGAATCTCGTTCGGAACACCTTCACGATTGCCTCGATCATCGGTCCGCTCGGTCTGGAGATCTGGCTCCTGCGCTTCTATGGCGTTCAGAGGGCACAGGGTCGGGAGATCCGGGGAACGCTCGGATTCATGCGGTCCGTCTGCCTTTGCATCAATATTGGCTTGTTGATCTGCATTCTTTTACCTTACGATTATGCAGTCTCGCATTATGTCTACAAATATCCTGATTTTATAGTTCTTTTGGGGCTATCGCTGCTCGTCGTTCCCGTCGCAGCAGACCTTTCGTTGCTTGGCAGCGTCTACAAGGCCGAGTCCCGCTTCGGCGCGTACTCCCTCCTGACGATCGGTGTGCAGTCGCTGGTCCGAGTCCTGCTCGTCGGAACGGTGCTGCAGCTGTCCCCGACCGTCCTCACGGTGGTCCTGATCAATATTGCGCAGCTCGTACTGAGCTATGTCGGAACGCTCCTGCATTTCCGCCGCCGTCTGCAGGCGCGGATTCCGATGCCGCAGGTGATCGAGGACGTCCGGTACGGGGCCCGGCGAGCGATCGAGATCCTGTCCGTTTCGATCTGGTTTGCCGGCAGCACGCTGATCTACAGCGCGCTGCGCCTGGTCGACGTGCTGCTGCTCGGGGCGTTCAGCACCGCGAAGGCGGTCGGCGAGTACTCGGCACTGAGCGCGGTGGCGCAACTCGTTCAGCTCTATCCCCTCGCTGCGAGCCAAAAAATCGGCCCGCAGGTCGCTGCTGCCTACGAGCGCGATGACATGGAGGGGCTGCGGGCGATCTACCGACGCTATGCCCAGCAATCCTCCCTCGTGGCGGGGTTCGTGTTCGGCGGCGTCGCCTATTTCGGCAGCCATCTGGATTTGCTGTTCGGAAAATCCTTCGCCTTCCAGCCGGCCGTCGCCGGCCTCATCGCGTTCGGGCATCTTCTGAGCGCGATCTTCGCGCCGCTCGGTTTCTGCCTGTCCATGACCGGGCGGCATAGGCTGGAATTCGGCGTCCTGCTCGGTGGGGTCGTCGTACTCGTCGCGTCCTGCTGTCTGTTGATTCCGATCTACGATCAGGCCGGATGCGCGGCGTCCGTGGCGCTCGCCTTCGCGACGGTGAATGTCGCGAGATCCACGCTCGTCTTTCGGATCTTCGGCTTCTTCCCGGCAACGTGGCGGGACGCCCTGCCGCCGCTCGCATCTCTTCCATTGGCGGCCGGCGCCGATTTCCTGGTCCGGCCGCTCGGCGAGAGAACCGTTCTGACGACCGGCCTAGCCTGCGCGCTCTACGTGGCCTTCTACCTCATCCTGCTGATCTGGCCAAAGTTCCTGCGACACGAGCCGTCGTAATACGATGGGGAGGCGATATTGTCTGTTCAGAGGGTCGTTCTGTTCGCCCCGCACTTCGCGGAATACGCGATCGCCCTGTCGGAGCGCTGCACGGTCCTCCAGGAGCTGCGCCGGCACCGCGATCGAGGCGTCGGTGGCCTGAGCAAGCGCGCGGGGTCCGCCGATGCCGCGGTGTAGGGCGCATCTCGTCGGAAGCGGTGCTGCCCCGGCGCCCGCAGGCGCAGCACGACGGGTCCGTGCGTCTGCCAACCGCACCGCTTATCCAAACTTCGAGACCTCATCCCGTTTCGGCCCCCGTTCATCCAGGCAGCCCTCATGATTGTCCCCAGATCACAGGCTTTCCTTCGGCATATGGCGTCGCGTCTGAACGACCTCTGGTCGGCCTCGCCCACGCCGGTGCCTGATCAGGCGAAGGTGTTGTTCCTGGTCGCCGGCCTGAGCGTCGGCGGGGCCGAGCGCCATACCGTCACCGTCAGGGCGGCTCTCGCGCGGCGAGGTTTCCCGACATCGCTGCTTGCGGTCGGCTCGCGGCGATCGGAGGTCATCGCGGCACTGCCGGGCGCGGAGGATGCCGAGCAGCTCAACGTGAAGGGGATGTCGTCCCTGTCCGGCTGGGTCAGCCTGTGGCGGGCGCTGAGACGCTCCGACGCGAACATCGTCGTCTGCGTCAACCAGGCCCCCCTGATCAGCGCCGCTTTCCTGCGGCTCGCGCTCGGCACGCGCGCGAAGATCGTATGCGTCTTCCACACGACGATCCTGCGGCCGTCGGACCAGATCCGGCTACCGCTCTTTCGGGTCGGCCTCGGTCTTGCCGACGCACTGGTCTACGTGAGCCGGAACCAAGCATCCTACTGGCGGGCGCGGTGGCTCTGGTGCCGAAAACAGGCCATCATTCAGAACGGAATCGATCTCGACCGCTTCGGTGCCGACCCTGCGGCGCGGGTGGCGATGCGGCAACGGCTCGACGTCGCCGATGACGAGATCCTGGTGGGCCTCGTCGCGGCGTTTCGGCCGGAGAAGAACCACGCGCAGCTGCTCGATGTCGTGCGCGAGGCGCATGACCGCGGTGCCCGGGTCAAGGTGCTGTTCGTCGGCGACGGCGAGACACGCCCCTCGACCGAGCGTCTTGCGCGCGATCTCAACCTCGACTCGCTCGTGATCTTCGCCGGCGAGCAATCCGATGTCCGACCCTGGATGAGCGCCTGCGATTGCGGCGTCCTTTGCAGCGATGCCGTCGAGACATTCTCTCTGGCCGCCATCGAGTTCCTAGCCAGCGGCGTCCCGATGCTGATGTCGGACATCGGCGGGGCGAGCGAGATCGTCGAGCACGGCGTCAACGGCTTCCTGTTCGCGGTCGGGGACTCGCAGGCTTTCGCCGACTGCCTGATGAAGGCGTCCGATCCGGCGATCCGTGAGCGTCTCCAAGCGCAAGCCGTGCGGTCCGTCCAGGGCCTCAGCGAGGAGCGGATGGTCGATGGCTACGTGTCCCTCCTGCATGCCGTTTCGGCCGGATCCCGACAGCGTCTTCGGCGGCTTGCGCCAGAAACCGGTCCCCTTCCGGTGCGGTCGGCCGATTGAAGCGCTGACCGCCGCCCAGGAAAGTCGATTGAGAGACGTATCGCAACAAAACTTAGGAACGATTCTTGCTCGACTAGTTATGGTTTCAATGTTTTCAGCTGCTCATTTGGAAAGAATAGCTTTCTACGGCCGAAGCCTCGGCTCACGTCTCGCCATATCAAAGCGCCGTATTTGGTCTAATTTTAGGGCTTCCGACGGATGCGCTTCGTTAAATAAACAATTTATATTAAAATATTGGCATTTACAGATCTGATTTACTCGGCCATCAGAATTCAAGATTTCGATGCGTGTATTGCGATAGAGCTAGATGGGGAGACGACTCGATGGCGCCTGAGCCTACAGAACGCGGAACGGCGCCACTGTATTCCACCGTGAAGATCGTTTCGGCCTACGTTCTGAAGAACTACGCTTCACCGTCCGAGATGCTGAGTCTCATCCAGGCCGTGCATGGTGCACTCGTGGCGATCGAGACCGGCAGAGACCGCAGCCAGGGGCAGGCAAAGCTCAAGCGGGTCCAGGAATCGATCACGCCGGACGCGCTCATCAGCTTCATCGACGGCAAGCCCTACAAGTCGTTGAAGCCCCATCTGGCCAGCCTCGGCTTCGATCCGGATAGCTACCGCGCGCGGTACGCGCTGCCTGACGACTATCCGATGGTCGCACCGCACTACGCGGCGCGGCGGTCACAGATCGCGCGCGCTTCAGGACTTGGCCGCCGGAAGACGAGCAATGCCGCAAGCCGGCAGTAAATCGCTTTGCGTTCGGACATCGACATATAACAATCGAACATCGCCCCGCGGATGTCGGAGATACGATTGCATGTACAAGCGTTCTTCCGTCCTGGTCGGTACCCCGATCATCGTTCTCCTGGCCTCCGTCGGGCTACCGGCCGAGGGCGCGCCCGGCGGTGCGAGCGAAATGCCTTCGGCGTCCGACAACTTCGCCACCAGTCGGGAAGACCGAGGCCGACGGCCTGCCGAAAGCCGAAAGGTCGACGAGTTGGCGCGGCTGCTCGCGAAGCTGCAGAACGATCTCACCGAGATGCGAGCGGCTGGCACGGCCAGTTCGGCCGAGCTCTCGGAAGCTCAAGCCAATCTCGATGCTGCGAGGGCCTTGCTCCGCCAGATGACGGCGCTTGCGGCCACCCCCCAGTCCGAAGCGAAGGCGCCTGCGGCGATCGCCTCCGGTTTCCAAGAGCTGCCCATCGGCGCCGAGATCGCGATCGCTGGTCTGAAATGGGCCACTCAAACGCAGCGGGTTCAGGTCGGGCTGGAGGGAAACTATCGTTTCTCTGCCAAAGCCGGTGAGCGGGCCACGTTTGATCCGCCGCGCAAGATCCGAACGGAGCTGGTCGGGCTGACACCGTTTAGCAAAGGCCAGGAAATCCGGCTGACCGGGACGTTCAACATCGATCCGAAATCGGTCTTCGTCGGCGCAGAATGGTGCTCGATCGTGCAGATCCATCAGGCGGATACGCGACGTGCGGACGGGAGTTTCGTCAATGCGTCGCCCATGTTCTCTCTCGACCTTCTTTCCGACCCGGCAACCGGCAGGCCATACCTCCAGGTGCGTGGGGAGACGGGCCGCGGAGAGCAAACAACCTACTCACCGATGCGCATCCTCGGGAGGATCCCGGATATCGAGCTCGGCAGAGACCACGCCCTGGATCTGATCGTCGTCGACGGCCACGGTGACCGCGGCCGCATCGCCGTCTGGATCGACGGCAAGATGCTGGTGGACCGGGCGGACATTCCGACCGGCTACGAGTATGTCGATCTCCTTGCCGACGCATACCGGGTGCGTGGCAAGCCGCAGCCGACCACGTCCTATCTGAAGATCGGAATCTATGCCGGGAAGGGTACGGGCGAAGGCCCACCGGAAGCCGTGAACGTCGCGTTCACCTTCGCGGAGGCCGCTCGCTAGATCGGGGCGCTCGAGCCGCCATCGATTCCTGTAGCGGTGCAGGGCCCGGATCCGCGGAAGCCGGCATTGCGACGATCGCACGGGGCAGAGAACGGCTGGCGCGCAAAACGAGTCAGCGTCTGCGCGACAGGATCGACGGAAGAACCGCCCGGATCAGCGAGCCGACGAAGAACGTCACGTTCAGGACGAAGAACGTCGCGCCGGCCCTGACCAATGTTTCAGACAACGGTTCGCGATGAATGGCGGCAGCGACGCCCAATGCGATCGCAAAGATCGAGATAACGATTACCAGGCCTGGCCAACGAAGCGTGAGACCGATCGCAATTCCGAGTCCTGCAATGCTGAGGTAAAACATGTGATAACTGACGGAAGAGCCCTCGGCCTATGGCGTCAATCCAAGCAAAGCAGACCTAAAATCCCTAAATGATGAGAAGCGTCGACATCGTCACGTCGCGAGGGCCGTGATCGTATAGGCAATCCAGCAGAGGAGGGCGCCCCAGGCAGACGTTGCAACGAAGCCGAGGCCGAAGCCGACCGACCGTGGGAGGCTTCCAACAAGATGCGCGGTGTTGCGAGGTAATGTTCGCCCCGTGCGGGTTCGCGGCCAATTCGGTACATACCCCATGACACCCGCCCTTTTCTGCTCGGAAGAACGATTTTCACTAACTCATACGTTGAGAGATCGCTCTGCTACATTGCTACGTCGGGTTTTCTTTCGTCAAACAGAATCAGCTGCATCGACAAGAGATGATCGATAGAACTACTGGTCTCGCACCAGCCCGGAGCGACCGTGCGTCGGAGATGAAGGCGCTCAAGCGCTCGAACCGAGGATCGGCCCGGATCGCCCATGAAGGTCAGAGACCTTCATGGGCGAGACTTCTGCCCTGGGGCCGTGCCCGATTCAGGACGACCCCGCCGACGATATCGAACCGGCCGGACAGCGCCGAGGCTGCCTCGACAACGATCTTGGTCTGGGTTCGATCTGCCTCCACCACGAGCAGCACCTCGTCCAGGCAGGCCATGAAGCTTTTGACTTCGATGACCTCGTGTACGGACGGCAGGTCGATGTAAATCTTGTGGTAGTGTGGACGCAGCTGCTTGAACAGAACCTCGAGCCGGCTCTGGTTGAAGAACGCTGCGTTCGACCGGCCGGAGCCTTGGGAGCCGCTCGGGAGAAAGTCGAAATCGACCGCGTCCAGCCGGACGACCGCGTCGGTCGCCGCAACCTGTCCGGACAGGACGTCCCGCAGGCCGTGTTGGATCGAGACGTCGAGAGCAGCCGATAGCCCTCCGCCCCGGCAAGCCGCATCGATGAGGAGGACGCGCTCGTGGGAGCGGCTGGCGGTCAATGCGAGGTTGAAGGCGATCAAGCTCTTGCCTTCGCGCGGCAGGGATGAGGTGATCCCGACCACGCAGGCCGTGTCGCGGCATCGCGTATCCAGCTCGAGCTTCAGTTGGCGGAACGGCCGGTCGAAGGGCGCGTCGCCGACGCTTCGGGCGAGCGTCAGGTCGAAGTCTCCCCGGGTCGCGCGCGCGATGTTGATACCGCGGCGCGCGGCGTGATCCGGGAGCACGCCCAGGCATCTGAGCCCGGTTGCCGCCTCGACGCGATCGGCGGTGTCGAAGGTCTGGATGCGCCCCTGCCGAACGAGGATATGCAATCCACTCAAACAGCCGGCTCCGACGATGGCAAGACCGAGAATGACGATAAAATTCGGCGAGCTCGGACTGAGCGGAACCGAGGCGGTCTTGATGATGCGCGCCTCGATCATCGGCACGTCTTGCTGCTGTGCGGTGTCGATCGAGCGCTGCAGATACGCGTCATAGAGCGATTTCGTCGCGGTAACGGTGCTCTCGAGGTTGCGTAAGGTGACCTGTGCTTCGGCGCTCGTCGCAGCACTGTTGATGTCTGCCTTGAAGGCCTGCAACGTGCGGTCGGCCGTGATCGTCTGTTCCCGCAGCTCCGCGAGCCGCTCCTTCAGCCAGCTGTTGGCCTTGCGCGTGGCATCGTAACGCGCTTCCGTCTCGCCGTTGGTGTAGGCGTTGGCGATCGCGTTGGCGATCTGCATGGCCCGGATGGGTGACCGGGACACGTAGCGGAGGTCGAGCACGTAAGACAGTCCTACGCGTTTGACGCTGAGATTCTTCGATACGACGAATGCCGCCGTTCGCTCGAGAGCCTCGGTGTTCATCGGCGCCGGGACCTGCCCGAGCCAGCTATCCCAGAAGCTCCCTCGGTTGTCTTCGGACTGGGGGGCGAATTCCGGATCTTCGATCAGCTTGTATTCCTTGACGACCTTCATCAGGAGGTCGTCGGATTTGATGATCTCGGCCTGACTTTCGATGATGCTCGCATCGAGCGGCGGATCGGAGCCGAACTGTGTTCTGATGATCTGGCTCTTCCGAGTGTCGATCATCAGAGATGTCGATGCCGTGTAGCGTGACGGAGCGACCGTGAGATAGGCGATGGCTGCGCCAAGACAGATCGCGAAAATCACCACGATCGATTTTTTGTGCCGACGAATGGCGCCGAGTATCGACGCCAGCGTCACGAGATTGCCCGCCTTTGCAGACCCGGCCGAAGACGGCTCGCTCCGAAAAAATGCTTCGTCTTTCAGCTTCAGCATAGTGGAAGGCCTTTGCTGTATCAGCGCAGAACTGTTGATGTGTCGGTAACTACTTTTAACTTGAAAAGGTTTGTTGAGAGAAGAGTACGCTGAACTCAGCAAAAAATCAAAGAAAACATCGTAGATGATTCCGAAATTTTGATGATTATTTTGCGTTTTTCGACAGTAGAGGTGATACCTGCAGAAAATTCACGCCGAAGCATAGATCTTTCGTGATCGTCTTCGCCTCGACATTGGTAGGCCGATGCGATCGGTCAAGCTGCCAGGTCCTCACCGTTCAGCCGCTCGATGATGTCATAGATATTATCGATTTTCCCGCCCAGTACCGAAAACATTCTCCCGTACGGCGGTGATCGCGCAAGCATGATCGGCCGGCCGTCGTTGCCATCGTTGATCTTGAGGACTGTTTTGACCTCGTAGAGAGAGCGAACGTAGCGCGACCGCTCGAGAGCCGGCAGGAAGCGTTGCGCGTCGCGCAACATCCAGTCCACGCGGGTCTGGCGACCGTTCTCGCGCAAGATCCGGTCGGGCGTCAGCTCCCTGTCCTCGTCCCAGGTTGCATGCGGCGTGTATCGAACATGGGTCAGGGAATGCAGACCGGCCGTCGGGAACGGCATGCAGGAGAAGAACGGGCCGTCCATCACTGTGACGCCGAACGCTTTGAGCTCGTCCGGGGGCTCTATGAGAGCGATCTCGGTTAGTTCATGCCTGAGGACTTGAGCCATCTCCGTCGGTTTCGACGTAAACTGACCGAGGTTGCAATACGTGCAGTTGAAGGCCAGGTCGGCATCGAAGACGAAGGGCTCCGATTCGCGCCGGGCCGTCACTTGAACATTGCTCGGCCCCTGCTCGACCGCCACGACCTCCGTCGCCAGCCTCAGGTCGATCCCCGCGGCAAGCAACTCGGCCTCGATTTTGCGCGCGAGGATTGCGCTGTTGAAGGCGTATTCCTCGACGATATAGACGTCGCTTACGGTGTTCGGAGAGAACAGAGCCCGAATCTCTCGTGGAGCGCGAACCAACGGGGCATCGATCGATCGGCACAGCGATTCCATTTGCTTCGCGTTGATCTTCGAGCCGATGCGCGCAAGCGCGTAGAGCTTGGTGAAATCTCGAACCACGGACTCGGCATATGCCTCGACGAAGAGCGGATAGTTCGCGCGGCTTCGGGCGGCTGTCGTGAGGCTGCGTGGGTAGTGATAGCCATTGTGAACGCGCGCCTGATTGACGAGGGACGCGCGTTGCATGATCTGTGGCGCCGTCTCAAGTACCGTCACAGCGAAGCCTCGCTGCTTGGCGAGATAGAGCGCGATGCTACAACCGTAAAATCCGCCCCCGATGACGACAGCTTTGCGCATATCAATCGGAGGCCACTTCGATATTGAGGCGCTGCTTTACGTGCTGAAGAGAACTATTTGATTCCCCTACGATAAAATACGGCGGCCCCGCTCCGCGTTGGCGCAGGACGTGAATGAAATACTCCGCGATGATGAACAGCCCTATCGAGAAGATGAAAAACATGCCGGATTGCTGCAAGGACAAGGTAACCCAACCAGGTGCCACGTCGGCCTTGTACATGCTGACGCCGAGGACGTAGCCGGAATAGATCAGGTTCAGGAGGGCGCCCGACACCGCCAACCCCGAGGCAAGTCTCATCGGTGCGGTCGAGCTATTCAGCAACAGCGACCAGGCGCGGCGCGCTCTGTGCGCGAAACGGCTCTCGCCCGTGGGTCTGCGCTGCCCATGATATGTGATGGTGCATTTCGAGCAGCCAGCGAGTGCGGGCAACGTTCGATAGCGGAAGACGGGTTGGGGATGTTGCAGCAGAAAATTGATCAGGCGTCTGCTCATGAGGCGTGATTGCGCGCCCTCCTGCGTCAGATCGAGGCCGGTCAGAGCCCTGTAGGCCCGGCGGAAGAGGCCGGCCAGCGCGGCCTCGAGCGCGGTCTGTGCGACAGGCGCGACGTTCCGCACAAAGACCAGCTCGTATCCTTCCGAAATCCTCTCCAGCATCGCTGGAATGGTCAATGCAATCTCTGCATTAATGTTGAGGACGGCGACATAGTCACCGAGGCTATTTTCTATTCCGGCCCATGCGGCGGCTTCGAAGCCGACCTGAGATATCAGGCGGAATACTTGAATATTACCGATCTCGCTGCGATCGACGTGCTCGCGCAGTGCGCGCGCCACGCTGTCCGAGCTCGTCGCGTCGACCAGAACGATCTCGCAATCGCGCAGCTGCGAACCCACGGCACTAGCAATGCTGAAAATGTCCTTCGCGATCTCGGCGTCGAAGGACTGAACCACCATGACAACGGAGAGCATGAATCGTGGTTGCGGAGTTTCCAAACGCTGAAGCACGCGTGTCTCCCGTGAAATAATGGGTGCAAACCGATGATTTCGCTCGACCAGAATACGAGGCTAGCAAGTCGTGGCCGAAGAAGAAAGATTTGAACTGTCCGTTTTCGCCAATGCGCAATGCTGAGTTTGCACCGCAAAACGACATAAGACAAATAACAAATTCAAAAATAGAATTTAGTAAAATCGCGCGCAGACTCCCGAGCGCTCCGCGTTGTCAAGTAACGCGTCGGCGTCGTGCGTGGTCGGGCGATCATGGCCCGTGCACAGCGAACAGATCCTTCGCACCGAGAGCGGCAGTCGCTGCGATTGCGACGGGATCGATCGTTTATGGACCAGCGATCCGACATGCGCTCGAGCCGCCGCGTATGTTCGCGTCTCTCGGGCGCGTCGCCTCATCGGTGCTCGTGACGACCCGGAAATCCCGGAGCTCATCTTGGGCAAGCGCTGGGCGTCTCCTCGGCCGCAGGGGAAGTGCGACAATTGCTAGTTTTAGTCGTTCGGATCTCGGAGCGCTTTTCGACCGGCCGGCATCCACTCGGTCGAAAAGCGCTTCAGACGCTTGTAATGCCGCGGGATCGGGTCTCGGTCCGACGGCATTGGTTGGGCACGTATTCCGCAGCCCGTCTGCAAGCTGCCCAGACGGCCATGGCCCGGTCGCCCGCCACGGGGCGCTCCTTCGCCGTTCGGGGGCCGGCACCCGCTCGTCTATGCATTATGATGCCCTTTACGGTTAGTAGACGATTGTTAGCTTTTGCGAGCCGAACAACGATTTGACCATGGATATTGATATACGTAGCTTCTAGTCGAGAAACTTCAAAAATGAGGCTTCGAAAGTGATGTCAGATCGGCCGAGGGTGCACCGTTTCACAGCGGCCGTGTTGTTTGTTGGGCTCCAGACACTGAGCAGCGGCAGTTTCGCGCAGGAATATCGCTTGGCAGCAGGTGACACGATCAACGTCTTCATTGCCGGCGTACCCAACTCAGACTGGAAGGTCACCGTCGGCGGCGACGGACGGCTCATGGTACCGCTCGCCGGCATGTTCGAGGCAACAGGCGTGAGTCTCGACAAGCTCAGAGGATCGATCCGGACTGCGCTTTCGAAGCGGAACATCCGCTACATCACGCATGACGGACACGAGGTCTTCCTCACTCTGTCCCCGGACGATGTGATCGTCGATGTCGCGGCCTATCGGCCCGTCTACGTCGCCGGTGCGGTGGCGACCGTCGGGCCCCTGCCGTTCCGCCCGGGTTTGACGGTTCGCCAAGCTGTCGCGGCGTCTGGAGGCGAGGGGCGACAGTCGAAGGAAATGCAGGATTCCCGGCGCGCGGATGATCTTCGAGGTCGGATCAAGGACATCGAGTTCGAGATTGTGCAGGAGCGGACGAAGCTGAAGGCTACGAAGGCGGAGATCAAAGGCGATATCACCTTCGACAGCGGTTCAGCGTCCCAAAGCGGGCGGGATCCGGCAGAGACCGCCATCGTGAAGGGCGAGGCTGCACAACTCGCCGCACGGATGGACAAGTTTCGAACGGAGCGCGATGCCGCGCAGGCTACGCTCGTCCGAGCAACCGCGCGCGTCGCGGTTCTTAGCAAGCAGCATGCGGAGGAGGAGGAGGGCGCCAAGGCCGATGTGGTGGAGGCGGCCAAGGTGGCCGACTTCATGCAGCGCGGCATCAGCTCGGCCCAACGTCTCACCGACGCCCGCCGGATGAGCCTGCTGTCGGCCACCCGTGCGCTTCAGACCGCGGTTCAGGTCGAGGCCGCAAAGAACGATCGTGAGGAGGCCGTCAATCGCCTGCAATCGTTGGAGATGGAGCGCCGCGTGAATCTTCTCGCGAGTCTGCACGCGAGTGAAGGCAAGCATGAGAAACTTCTGATTCAGCGAAAGACCCTGCTCGAAAATCTGGTCTCGGCGGACGGTCCGGCGAGCGCTCTTCAGGAGCTCGACGTAAAATTCGATTTCACGATCCATCGCACGGTCGACCGCAAGGCTTCGGTCATTCCCGCGCAACAGGACGACTTCCTCGATCCCGGCGATGTCCTGGAAGTTCGCAGCTCGATCGCCGCCGGCCGGGTGGCGACCTCCCAGTAGCTGTCGACGCGCGAACCCGCCGAGCTGCCTCTCTCGATCGGCTGCCATCGGCGCAGAGTGGCGATGACAACTGTCGTCGGCCCCCGCGGGAGTTCCGAAACACTCTGCGGGCTTGCTCCTTCCTGCGTCCGGCATTCGCATGGCCGGCTTCTCGTTCCTGCGGAAGATCGGTCCTCGGTCCGCACACGGGGAATGCAGGCATCTGGGGCTGTTGCAAGGCCGTGATCGGATCGGGATTCAGCTGGTACGGCGCTCGTTGTACTTAAGTAGTCGCGCCGCCTCGATTTTTTTATATTGTCTTGCGCCAAATCTGGCGCGTCCCTGGCGGACGACACGTCGCACGCGACATCCCATCCTGCCAACCCAATCGAAATCGGTCGGCTGTTTCGAAGTCCGTCGTGGGGCGGCAGGTCTGCGTTGTTTCGCCTTGGAGATCGCGGCTTCGTATCACGTCGACACGTGTCGATCCCCTTCGAGGATCGACTCTGGGCTCCGTCTCATTCCGGTTCTCTCAAGCGTCAAGTGATATGCCCGGCAAGAGGGGATGGACACCATTCGCCCGAATCGTGTTGCGGCAGATGACAGTGCCCGAAGACGCCGTCGCGATTAACAATTGATATTTTTATAGGATTGTTGTCCGAGAAATTCACAGCGATTCAGGTTGTAAGCCCAAAAAAGCAATTACTAGTTAGCGCAAATTATTGCTTTTGTGCGTCGCACAATGTACGAGCGATCAGGTGCGATCCATAGACCTGTGGTCACCTGGTCATAGATACGACATCTGGGAAGCTGCTTTGGCCGTCGCGATGACGGCTAATTCAGAATATGAATAACATCCTATAAATTATATACAATCTATCCCAGGATCGAAATCATCAAGCCGTCATTTAGTTATTGCGTCAGACTAAAAGCTAGTTAACAGTCTGCCGGAATTGAGCGCCTACGGCAGTCGACGAAACCTGATTTCGCGCTCAAAGACGAAATAATCGATCAAACATCAAGAATCAACCGGAAAAACTAGCATAGGCTAAAAATCGGTTGGGGGCTGATCATCCATGGTCTCGGCGTGTCCTGTCTTCGATGGATGCGCGCTTTGGACGGAGGTACGACATGCTGCCGATCTCGACGAAAAGCTTTACCGCGCATAGCGACGTGTCGGCGGGCCCGGCCCCGATGCTGCAATGGCTGCAGATCGCGACGCTGGTGGTCGATCCGAGCTACCAGCGCCCGATCTGCGGACGCGGCCGCAGCAACGTCGACCGCATCGCCCGCGAGTTCAACTGGCGCTTCTTCGCCCCCGTCGTCGTCT
>NZ_VRVE01000046.1:0-32682 GCF_008040035.1 Methylobacterium sp. WL9 | reverse complement strand
ACGTTGAGCTGCTCGGCATCCTCCGCGCCCGGCAGTGCCGCGATGACCTCCGATCGCCGCGAGCCGACCGCAAGCAGCGATGTCGGGAAACCTCGCCGCGCGAGCCTCCATGTCCTCCACTCTGAAAACGTCCTCCACCCTGAAGAAGATCGCCGTGTTCGACCTCGACGGGACGCTTGCGGACACTGCGGGCGACCTGATCGGGACGCTGAACGTGATCCTGGATCGGGAGGGGCTGGCGGCGTTGCCGCTGGAGCAGGCGCGGGACCTGCTGGGGGCAGGCGCGCGGGCGCTGATCCAGCGGGGGTTCTCGGCGGCCGGGGAAACGCTGGAGCCGGCGCGGCTCGAACGGCTGTTCCAGGACTTCCTGGAGCATTACGGGGCGCATCTCGCCGAGCGGTCGCGGCTCTATCCGGGCGTGGCCACGGCCCTCGACCGGCTGGAGGCGGAGGGATTCCTGCTCGCCGTCTGTACCAACAAGGTCGAGCGCCACGCCGTCGACCTGCTCGGCGCGCTCGGCCTCGGGCACCGCTTCGCGGCGATCGTCGGCAAGGACACGTTCGCGTATTCGAAGCCAGACCCGCGCCACATCACCGGCACCGTCGAACGGGCCGGGGGCGATCCGGCCCGCGCGGTGATGGTCGGAGATTCACGCGCCGACGTCGACGCGGCCAAGGCGGCCGGCATTCCGGTGGTGGGCGTGAGCTTCGGCTACACGGCGATCCCGATGCGCGACCTCGCCCCCGACCGCATCATCGACCATTTCGACGCATTGCCGGCGGCGGTGGCAGACCTCGTGCCGGCCTGACCCGGCCCCGACGACGTCGGCAAGCGCGACCCCGCGCCGCTGCCGATGCAGCGGACGATCCCGGAGGCGAAGCTGAAAGGATCACGTAGAAAATGGTGGACGGTGCAGGGATCGAACCTGCGACCTTTCCCGTGTGAAGAGTGTCGCACCCCGTATAAGGGGGTCTACAGGGGTATATAGCGGCCACCCTAAGCGACTGTCGCTGTTTGATTTTCTGGGATATCAAGGGTTACGTGGCGGTGCGGAAGTTTCGCATGCCCGTGCTGCCCATGTGCTACCCGGAGCCCGGTCCGATGAAGGAAAAGCTCACCGATACGCTGGCTGCGGCCTTCGTGCTGCGGACCGGTGAAACCGACGCTCTGCTATGGGATTCCGTCGTTCCCGGATTTTGCTTGCGCGTTCGACCGGGCGGGAAAAGCTGGTTCCTGAGCTATCGACCTCCCGGCAGGGGGCGGGCTGCCAACACGAAGAAGATGAAACTCGCATCGCTCGACGCGGTGCCCAAGGTGTCGGATGCGCGCAAGCTCGCACTGATCGTCCTCGGCGATATCGCTCGCGGCGCCGACCCATTGGCCGAACGAGCCAAACTGAAGGTCAAGGATCGAAGCAAGCTCGGCGACCTACTGGACCGGTACGAGCGCGATCTTGAGCGGCGTCGCTACGTGAACTGCAAATCGGTGATGAGCAGCCTGCGAATCAGGATGGGCCGGCTGCTCTCCCGGGATGTCACGACGATCACGGGCGCCGAATACGCGAGCATCATCGACTCGATCGTATCCCAGGGGCGCCTGGGAGCAGCCGACGATTTCCGTAAGCGCAGCCGCGCTTTCCTGACGTGGTGTGTCGCTGACGCGAAGGTTCTGGTCGTCAATCCTCTCGCAGGCCACCGTAAGCAGCGCGCGACAAGGGCGGACAAGCTGTCCAAGGAAATGAAGGGTCGAGCGTTGTCCGACGCCGAGCTCGTGAAGCTCTGGCACGCCACCAACTTGCACACGGCGGTGGGCCGATTGATTCGCTTTCTGATCCTGACGGGATGCCGTCGCGGCGAGGGTGCCGGGCTTACCTGGGCGATGGTTGAAGAGCTGACCGAGGTGCTAAACTTGCCGGCCATATTTACGAAGCAGGGCCGAGGCCACATCGCGCCGATCGCTCCGCAGTTGCGGACCGTATTGGACCTCTGCCCGCAAGACGCACGTTCCAACTTGGTATTCCCGTCCATAAGGACCGGACAGGAGATAAACGGCTGGACCAAGCTCGTGGATAGTCTCCGTAAGGAATCAGGCGTCGACTTCTGCCTGCACGATCTTCGGCGAACGTTCCGCACGGGACTGTCTCGGCTCGGCATCGACCCGGACACCGCCGAGTTGGCGCTTGGCCATGCCCGCGAGGATCTCGAGGCGATCTATAACCGTGACGACGCCATCCCGAAGATCCGCGCTGCCTTCGAGGCGTGGAGCAGCCACGTGTCAGCGCTGGTGAATCGACCGGCCGAGTTGAAGGCGGTTGCATGAAGCCGCCGGCCGGTTCCGGATCTCAGCATCCTTCCCGACGAAGAATTGCTAGCGCGAGCCTGGTGGTGGAAATCTGACGGATGGTACCAGCCCTGAGCGTCCAAGATGGTGAACATTAATTGTAATCAAACCAACTCTGGGTGGCGATCTTTGAGCGAACCTGCCGGCTGCCTGGTGCCTCATAAGGGGCTGGGATCCGTGAATCCAACAGGCCGTTTTCAAAACTTAACCTTGGTTTTTCCAAGATTAATCGCTCGCGATTTTAGATCTGTTCGATCTCCTGCCTGCGGCCCTCATTTCGAATCTCGCGATCGCACTGCCAGTCGTGCTGGTAAGCGTACTGACAGGCCTGTTTCTTTTCGCGCGGATTGACCAAACGCGCTTCCGAGCCATCGTACTAGTCTTGCTCACGGCGATCGGCTTCACACCTTCGCGGTCGCGGTTCCGGCTTAATTGCGCTGAATGTCCGGCACCGAGAGCTGTGCACGGAACGTGTTGCTTTCTGCCGCTGGCCCTTCAGACGCCGAACCGCACATAGTGCAAATCAGCTCAATCTATTATTCCCACGCGGGTGACGGCGCGTGCGATCGGCAATTCCTCGTCGGCGGCTACGACGTAAGTGGGGACCTTAGAACCGTCTTCGCTGATGCAGGATGCGCTTACTGCATTCCGTGCCTCGTCGAGAGCAATTCCGGCCCAGTTCAGGCCTTGGCAGATTGTCGAGCGTATCCGGGCGGAGCGCTCGCCGATTCCCGCAGTGAAGACGAGGGCGTCGAGGCCGCCGAGAGCTGCCATCATCGAGCCCGCCTCGCGCACCACGCGATAGGCAAACAGATCGAGAGCCTCCGCCGCGCGAGGATCCTCACTGGCGAGCAGGGTGCGCGCATCATTGCTGAGGCCGGAGACGCCTAGCAGGCCGGAGCGCCTATTGAGGATCTCGGAGACCTCGGCCGGGGCCATGCCGCGCTGCTCGATCAGGTGTAGCACGAGCCCGGCATCGATGGCGCCGCAGCGCATGCCCATCATCAGGCCGTCGAGGGCCGTGAAGCCCATCGTTGTGGCGATGCTGCGGCCCTCGCTCATGGCGCAGAGGCTGGCGCCGTGGCCGAGATGGCAGACGATGACCCGGCCCTTCGCAGCTTCGCCGGCAATGCCCGGCAGCACGTCGGCTATGTGCTGGTAGGACAGGCCATGGAAGCCGTAGCGGACGAGACCCTGATCGGTGAGTTCGTGTGGGATCGCAAAGATCTGGGCGAGGCGGGGCATCGTGCGGTGGAAGGCGGTGTCGAAGCAGGCGACCTGCGGCAGGCCGGGCCATGCCGTCGCCACCGCCCGGATCGCCGCGAGGTTGTGCGGCTGATGCGCTGGGGCCAGGGGGACCAAAGCGTCGAGGGCGGCCATCACCGAATCGTCGATCGCGACGGGCGTCGAGAAATCCGGCCCCCCATGGACGACGCGGTGCCCTGCCGCAACGAGGGCGACATGCTCCGAACGCCGGATGGCGTCGAGCAACCAACAGGTCGCGGCCTCGTGGTTGCTAGATTCCGACAGGGCCTCCCTGTCGAACAAGGCGGCTTCCCGTCCCGAGGATCCGCCGAACTGCGCCTTGCTGCCGATCCCCTCGATACCGCCCCGGCAAAGCGGCTCGAGCGACCTTGCCTGGAACAGCGCGAACTTAACGCTCGACGATCCGGCATTGAGGATGAGGATGGCTTTGTCCATGGCGCGCTTTTCCTCTCGGGTTATGCGCCTGGCGGCGCTTATTGGAGTGTCACGGCGAGGGCCTCGGCCGCTTCGCGGAGGACAGGGAGACGTTCGGCGGCATTGCTGCGCGACAGCCGCATTACCGGGGCCTGGAGTGCGAGCGCGGCGATGCAGTCACGGCCGTTGCGATCGAAGATCGGCACGGCTACGCAGAACAGACCAGACAGAAATTCCTCGTCGTCGAAGGCGAAGCCGTCGCACTTGATCCGGCTGAGTTCCGCTCGAAGGTCATCGGCATCGGCGAGGGTGTTGGCGGTGTAGCGCTCGAGCGTCAGGGTGCCGATCACCCGGTCGCACTTAGCCGGCGGCATCATCGCTAGGAACATCTTGCCGCTGGCGGAGGCGTGAGCCGGAACGCGCGAACCCTTCTGGAATGCGACACGCAGGGGCGCGGCCGCTTCGACGCGGTCGAGATACATGACCTCACTGCCCTCCAGGACCGTGAGGTTGCAGGATTCGCCAAGGGTGCGGACGACACGCTCCAGGATCTGGTGGCGCTGCGTCGAGCCGGGATTGTTCGAGAGGATTGCGAAGGCGAGTGCGGTGGCGCGAGACGCCAGCTCGTAGCGTCGGCCGTCCGGCAAACGGCGCAGCAACTCCGCTCCCTCCAGCATGCTGAGCCACCGGTGCAGCGTCGGCTTCGGCAGATTCGCGGTTTCCGTGAGCTCCGCGAGCGTGGGCGCGTGATCCATCGCTGCGATGATCTCCAGCAGGCTGAAAGCCTTGAGGGCCGGCGAGGATTCTGTGGCGTCATCCATGGTTGACGACTTCATATTTCATTTTCCTGAATGAAAAAAGCAAAAAAACGATATTTTTGTTGCGCGCCCTTGTTGATCGCGGATAGTTTCAGCCTGGGCGAGAGGCGACGGATCTTGCACGTCCTCACCCAGTTTCGGTCTGGCCGCCACGACGATGCGCCGCCGTCCGAGGTTACGAACGACCGTCAATGACTTGGCACAGCCAGGCTGGGAGAGCGCGCCATGAGGATGACCACGGAAGAGGCTTTCATCAAAGTTCTGCAGATGCACGGAATCGAGCATGCCTTCGGCATCATCGGTTCCGCGATGATGCCGGTGTCGGACCTGTTCCCGCGGGCCGGCATCACGTTCTGGGACTGCGCGCACGAGAGCAACGCCGCGCTCATCGCTGACGGCTACTCCCGCGTGACCGGCAAGATGGCGATGGCGGTGGCCCAGAACGGTCCCGGCGTGACCGGCTTCGTCACCGCGATCAAGACGGCCTACTGGAACCACACGCCGATGCTGCTGGTGACGCCGCAGGCGGCCAATAAGACCATCGGCCAGGGCGGCTTCCAGGAAGTCGAGCAAATGGCGCTGTTCGAAGACATGGTCTGCTACCAGGAGGAAGTCCGCGATCCGACCCGCGTCGCCGAGGTCCTGAACCGGGTGATCGAGAAAGCGTGGCGCGGTTGCGCCCCGGCCCAGATCAACATTCCGCGCGACTACTGGACTCATGTCATCGACGTCGAGCTTCCGCAGATTGTGCGGCTGGAACGTGCGACGGGCGGCAAGCAGGCTATCGCCGACGCAGCCGAACTTTTGGCCGGCGCCAAGTTCCCGGTAATCCTCAACGGTGCGGGCGTTGTCATCGGCGATGCCATCGCGGAATCCGTCGCACTGGCTGAGCGGCTCGATGCGCCGGTCTGCTGCGGCTACCAGCACAACGACTCGTTTCCGGGCTCACATCCGCTGGCCGTTGGCCCCCTCGGCTATAACGGCTCGAAGGCGGCGATGGAGCTAATCGCTAAGGCCGACGTGGTGCTGGCGCTGGGTACCCGCCTCAACCCGTTCTCGACGCTGCCTGGCTACGGCATCGATTACTGGCCGAAGAACGCCAAGATCATCCAGGTCGACATCAATCCCGACCGGATCGGCCTTACGAAAAAGATTTCAGTCGGCATCTGCGGCGACGCCAAGCACGTTGCGCGCGAACTGCTTGAGCAACTCTCCAGCAGCGCCGGCAACGCCGGCCGCGAAGAGCGGCAAGCGTTGATCCACCGCACCAAGTCGGCTTGGGCACAGGCCTTGTCTTCGATTGATCACGAGGAGGACGACGAGGGCACGAGTTGGAACTCGGAGGCGCGCGAACGCGAAAGCGAGAAGATGTCGCCGCGTCAGGCCTGGCGCGCGATTCAAGCGGGAATGCCGCGCGGCGCGATCATGTCGACCGACATCGGCAACAACTGCGCCATCGGCAACGCCTATCCGAGCTTCGAGCAGCCGCGCCGATACCTGGCGCCGGGCATGTTCGGCCCCTGTGGCTACGCCTTCCCATCGATCATCGGCGCGAAGATCGGCAGCCCGGACACGCCGGTCTTCGGATTCGCAGGTGACGGCGCCTTCGGCATCTCGATGAACGAGATGACCTCGATCGGCCGCGACGAGTGGCCGGCCATCACCATGGTGATCTTCCGCAACTTCCAGTGGGGCGCAGAAAAGCGCAACACGACGCTCTGGTACGACAACAACTTCGTCGGGACGGAGCTCGACCCGAAGCTGAGCTACGCCAAGATCGCCGAGGGCTGCGGCTTCGAAGGCGTGCGCGTCGACACGCAGAGGGCGCTGACGGAGGCGATCCAGCGTGCCGGCGAGGTGCAAAGCAAGGGCGTCACCACTTTCATCGAGGTGATGTTGAACCAGGAACTCGGCGAGCCCTTCCGTCGGGACGCGATGAAAAAGCCGGTTCAGGTCGCCGGCATCGACAAGGCCGACATGCGGCACCAGCGTCCGGCCTGATCCAGGCACTGCGACGGAAGGAGTGGGCGGCAAAGTCATCTGCCGCCCACATCGGCATCCGCCGTTACCGAACGTCAGGCCTCGGGTCCGGAACGAACCCATTTCGGTTCGGCATCGTCACCGCCGGTAGCGTACCGGCGTCCATGACCGCGTCGTCGGCCACGAGCCCATTTAGGTTGAGGATGTAGGCGACGACCGCATAGGTTTCGTCAGGGCTCAGCGATTGCGGCGCATTCATCGGCATGGCGCGGCGGATGTAGTCGAACAGCGTCGGAGCGTAAGGCCAGAAGCTGCCGACCGTTTTGATTGGCTTGGCGGATGCCAGAGAGCCCCGACCGCCGACCAATCCGTCGCCGATGCCACCCTCGCCTTTCGCGCCGTGGCAGGCGGCGCACTGGGCCGTGAAGAGCGCGCGACCCTTCGCAACGCTGCCCTGCCCCGGTGGCAGTTTTCGGCCGTCGCGATCGATATCGATGTTCCACCCCGCGACCTCGTCGGCCGTCGGCGCGCGTCCGAACCCGAAACGCTCTCCGGCGTGAGTGGACGCGCCAGCCATCGCCAGATGAACGGCGAGGAAGCACGCGGCCCTAGAGGTAGCCATTCGACACCGCGCCGCTGCTCGCGATCCGCCAGGGAACGATCGCGTTGTTGTGGTAGAAGGACTTCATACCGCGAACCTTGGTCAGATCGGCGAAGCTCGGCTGAATGTAGCCCGTCTCGTCTGTCGCGCGGCTCAGGATGACCGTCGGACGGCCGTCCCAGGTCCAAGGATAGCGAAAGCGGGTGAAGGCACGGTTCAGGACCGGTTCCTGAAGCTGCGCAGCTTTCCACGTGCTGCCGTCGTCAACCGAGACTTCGACCCCGGTAATGCGCCCGTGACCGCTCCAGGCGAGGCCCGTGATCTCGTTGAAGCCCCTTTCGATGCTGTGCGTCCCGGAAGGGCGCGTGATGATCGACTTGGCTTCCATGTAGAACGTGAACTGGCGCGCCGAGCCGTCGGGCATCGAGTCCGTGTATTTGGACGTCTCCTCCCGGGAATAGGCGGGTTCGGCGACGACGTTGAGCCGGCGCAACCACTTGACGTTCATGTTGCCCTCGAAGCCCGGCAGGAGGAGGCGGAGCGGATAGCCCTGTTGCGGGCGTAGCCGCTCGCCGTTCTGGCTGAAGGCGAGAAGGGCGTCGTCGAGGCATTTCTCGATCGGAACGCTGCGCGTCAGCGCGGCCGCATCGGCGCCTTCGGCGACGACCCATCTGGCATCCGGTTTCAGGCCGACCTCGTCCAAGATCGTCTTGAGTCTGACTCCCGTCCATTCGCAGCAACTCGCCAAGCCGACGAGATCCGACGCCGTCTTGCCTTGCTTGATCACTTCGAAGCCGGGATTGCCCGAACATTCCAGGAAGTAGATGTGGGACTCGGTCGGAAATCGCCGAAGCTCGTCCATGGTCAGGAGAAGGGGCCGCTCGACCAGCCCATGGATCATCAGACGATGCTGCGCCGGATCGATGTCGGGGATGCCGCCATGATGACGTTCGTAGAACAATCCGTTCGGCGTGATGATGCCATCGAGATCCTGCAGCGGCGTGCGACTGGCCGAGGAGGTGTACTGCTTGCCGTTCTTCGGGATGTTGCGGATGATACCCTTCTCGAACGGCGATGGCAGGCCGTAGGGCTGGCTGCCGACGTCCGCACCCGGCTCCCGCATCCATCGCGGTACGTTGGGGGGCGTATTGTCCGTGCTCGCGGTCGGTTCGGCCCTAGCAGGGTTCGCCACCAGATCGGCGAAGGTACCGCCGACCAGGGCGGTGCCTGCAGCCAGGATCTGTCGCCGGGATCTAGCCGGCCGGTCGACCAAGCCTGTCTCTTCTTGTTGACTCATGGTTTCCCCCAGCCATCCCCGGGACGCCTCATGTTCGACGAACGCTGGGACGCGCCTCCAAGCGCGTGCCCGCGCGTCGAAGGTCAGTATGTCGCCGCCAGATAATCCGCGATCGCCTTGGCGTCGGCCTCCTCGATCGGCGCACCATAGACCTTGATCATCTTCGTGACCTCGGCCGTCCAGAAGGCATGGCCCTTTCCGGCCGGCTGCATGGCGATGTAGTCCGGCGAGTGGCAGGTCAGACAATGGGCCTCTGCGACCTCGACTCCGGGACCCGGATGCAGCTTCGCCGTCTCCTGGGGCAGGTCGTAGGTCTTCGGAGCGGCGAACGCGGCGCTGGTCGACAGCCAGAATGCGGCGAGAGCCGCCGTACTGAAGCGGTTCATGGTGGGCTCCCTCAGCTTGCCGTGACGCGCGTCGTCTCGACGACGTTGCGCATGTAGCCGGGTGGGTTCCAGAGTTGATCCATCGGCTGGGTCTGCCCATCCTGGCTCGTCGCCTTGACCCGGATCGCGTGCGGCCCCTCGGCGAGGTCGACGTGCAGGCTCCAGGGCCGGAAGGCGAAGCGGCCGAGATCCTTGCCGAGTGCGGCCGGTGCCCAGCTCTTTCCGTCATCGGTCGAAACCGTGACCTCCTTGATGCCGGAGCCGCCATCGAAGGCGATGCCACGCAGGGGCGTCCTGCCGGCCTTGATCTTGGAATTGTTGGGCAAGTTGGTCACGAACGAGCGCACGTTGAATTTATTGATCGGTACTGTCTCCGCCGGCATCTTGCCGCCGGGCTCTGTGCACGCGCAGGCATTGGCCGGGATGCGGTAGGCCGGCTTCATCCAGAAGCTCTCGAAGACGGTATCGATCAGAGTGATCGCGTTCAGGTGCTTGAGCCAGTAGGTGCCGTAATAGCCCGGCACGACGAGCCGCAGCGGGAAGCCGTTGAGGAAGGGCAGATCCTCGCCGTTCATGGCGTAGGCCAGCAGGACCTCGCCGTTGGCGGCATGATCGATGCCGAGCGACTTGGCGAAGTCCGGGGTCGCCTCCAGCACCGGTCCGTCGAGTCCTTCGAACACCGCCTGCTTCACGCCAGGCTGGATCCCCGCTAGTCCGAGCACAGTCTTGAGCGGAACGCCCTTCCAGCGCGCGCAGCCCATGGCACCGTTGGCGAGCTGACCGCCGGCGACACGCGGTTCGAAGAAGCCGCGGGAATTGCCCGAGCATTGGTTGACCGCCGTGATCTCGACCGCGTCGAGCTTCTTCAAATCAGCGAGCAAAAGCGACAATGGCTTGTCGACTTTTCCCTTGATCTCGAGGCGGTAAGTCTCCGGGTCGATCTCGGTGGGCACGCCGGCGAGGTGGTAGCGCACGAAGAAGGCGTCGTTGGGTGTGATCGCTCCCTCGTCGAACACCGAGAACGGTGTTTCGAGCTGCGGTGGCCGACTCGTCATCTGGATCAGCGGGCGTTTGCCGGGATACGTTACCAGAGGCCGCTCGCCATTGCCGAATGGCAGCGTGACGTCCCCGGCACCGGCTGCCCGGGCGGAACGCCCTCCGAACGGTCCCACCGCGACGAGCGCGGCGGCGCCCGCTCCGCGCAGGACGTTACGTCGATGCAACATGGCTTCCTCCATCGTTAACGACCGCTCTTCGTCGGCCTCTTCCATCGAAGTCTGCGGTCAGCCGAGCCGAAGCAGGTGGATCAACCCGAGGCTGATCAGCAGCAGCAGGACGAGCGACAGCGTCACCGCCGCCGTGACGCGCGCGCCAACGCGCCCGATCACCCTCACGTCGACACCGAGTCCGAGGGCAGCCATCGAGACGACGGTGAGATAGCCGGCGATCTTCGTGATCGGGCCGACGGCGAAGTCGGGCACTAGGCCGAGCGAGCGACAACCCGCGAGGATGAGGAAGCCGAGGATGAACCACGGCACCAGCTTGAACGGATCGAACCTGCGGGACTTGGTCGGATCGGCCGGCGTGCCGATGAAGCGCGGTGCGAGCAGCGAGAGGCCGACGACGACCGGCCCGAGCATCAGCACGCGTACGAGCTTTACCAAGGTGCCGATCTGTGTCGCCACCAGTCCTGCCGGAACGGTGGCGGCGAGCACCTGTGGCACCGCGTAGACCGTGAGTCCGGCTAGGATGCCGTATTGGCTCGCGCCGAGGCCGAGCAGCGGGATCAGGAGTGGCAGGCCGAGCACCATCAGCACGCCGAGGATCGCCGTGAAGGAGATCGAGGAGGCGATGTCGTCGCTGCTGGCGCCGATCACCGGTGCGACTGCGGCAATGGCTGAGTTGCCGCAGATCGAGTTGCCGCAGGCGATCAGAAGCGACATCCGCACCGCCAAGCCGAGGCATCGGCTGATCGTGAAGCTCGCGATAATCGTTACGATCACAGTCGCGACGATGGCCGCGAGCAGGACGGGACCTGAGGCGACGATGGCCGCGAAGCTGATAGAGGCACCGAGCAGCATCACTGCGACTTCCAGGAGTTGCTTGGCGCTGAAGGCGATGCCGGAGCGCCAGATCTGGCTCGGCTGCCAGAAGCTCCTAATCGCCATGCCCAGCAGGATCGCGATGACGAGCGCCTCGATATAGGGGTGCTCGAAAGCGCCCTCCTCGGCATGCTGCAAGCCGATCGAGACGAGCGTCACCGAAATGCAAAGCGCGATGCCTGGCGCCAGAGCCGTGAGGCGCGCCACAATCGGATGCGGCGTTTTCGGCGTCACGAAATGATTTTCCTGCAGCATCGTCATCCCTCAGCGCCGCGCCGCCGCGCCACTCTTCCTCAGGACCTCATAGCGATTTTTGTACTCGCGCAGGCCAATTTCCTAGAACAATATTCCAAAACTATTCTATATATTAGAACGTTCTTCATATCGCGCGGGTCCGGGCCCATTGATGGGTTTCAGGATGTGTAGGCTCGCGGAGCGCTGCTCGGCGCACTCTGCGGCCGATCCATATTGCGGAGGCCGCGCTGACGAGGCCGGCGAAGGCGCAATAAGCACAGACGAACCAAGGCTCGTCCGCGCCGGAATATTGCAGAAGAGCTGTCGCGATGATCGGGGTCAGCCCGCTCGCGAAGATCCCGGAGAATTGATAGACGAACGAAATGCCCGTGTAGCGAACACGCGCGGGAAACAGCTCTGAGAACAAGGCCGCCTCCGGTCCGTAGACGGAGGCGTAGAAGATACCGAAGGGGATGATTAGGGCGAGCCAGATCATCGCTGTGTTGCCGCCGCTGTTCAGAAAGAGCCAAAAGGCCGGAAAGGCCGAAAAGCCGGTGATCAGCGAGCCCCAGGCATAGACCCTTGTGCGGCCGAGCCTGTCGGACAGCCATCCGGCGAGCGGAATGGTCGCGCAAAGCAGGATCGCGGCAGCGGTGACGCCGAGCAGCGCCTCCGTCCGCGGGACCTTCACGGTGCCCGTGAGGTATCCAATCGAGAACACCGCAAAGATGTTGAAGAACACGCCGTCGATGGTGCGCGCGCCCATGCCTGCGATCACGTTTCCGGGATAGTCTCGCATCATCACGACGAAGGGGATCGCGGCCTCGCGGTTGGTCTCCTTCACCTTCGCGAATTCTGGGGTCTCCATGACGTTGAGGCGGATATACGCCCCCACCGCGACCAGGATCGCGCTTAGCAGGAAGGCGAGCCGCCAGCCCCAGGCGAGGAACTGTTCGTCCGTCAGGCCATAGGACAGGGCCGCGACGACACCGGACGCAATGCAGAGCCCGAGGGCGAGGCCGATCTGCGGGATGCTCGCATAGAGTCCGCGCTTATCCGGCGGAGCGTATTCGAAGGCCATCAGCACGGCCCCGCCCCACTCGCCGCCGAGCCCGATGCCCTGGAAGATGCGTAGGAGCAGCAGCAGGATTGGCGCGGCGACGCCGATCTGCTTGTAGGTCGGCACCAATCCGATCAGGAAGGTTGCGACGCCCATCATCATCAGCGTGATGACGAGCATGCTCTTGCGGCCGATCCTGTCGCCGAAATGTCCGAATATCACGCCGCCGAGCGGCCGAGTCACGAAGCCCACCGCGAAGGTCGAATAGGCGAGAAGCGTTGAGACGAGAGGGTCGCTCGCCGGGAAATACAGCTTGTTCAGGACGATGCCGGCGACAACGCCGTAGAGGAAGAAGTCGTACCACTCGATCGTGGCGCCGATCAGGGCCGCCGACACAACGCGGCCCAGGCCCACTTTTTCGGCGATCGCTGCCCGATCCGTCGTCCTCATCGCGATCCTCCCGCTGTCCTTTGCCGCCCGTTTGACGGGGCCGTTGCGAGGCCTATTGCGCCGAGGCCGTCTCCGGCTTCGGCCGTGTCCGAGAGACTTCAGAACGAACATCGATGAGAGCGGGCATCGGCTCGGCTCGGGCATCCGCTAGGATCATGTCGGAGGCCTTCTCGGCGATCATCACCACGGGAGCACTGGTATTGCCGGAGACGAGCGTCGGCATGATCGAGCAGTCGACAACGCGAAGGCCACCGAGGCCGTGGACGCGCAGGCGGCTGTCGATCACCGCCATCGGGTCCGAGCCCATCTTGCAGGTGCCGGAGGGGTGGAAGATCGTGGCGCCCGATCCGCGGGCGAAGTCGAGCAGCGCCTCGTCGCCTTCGGTTCCCTGGCCGGGCTCGATCTCTTCCGTGAGCAGGTCCCGCAGCGGGGCCGTGCCGGCGAGGCGGCGGGCGAACTTCATACCCGCCACTGTGCATCGCCTATCGGTTTCGGTGGCGAGGTAGTTGGCCCGCATCACCGGTGCCTCGAACGGGTCGGCGTTGCGCAGGGTCACCGTGCCCCGCGACTCGGGCCTGAGCTGGCACACCGAGAAGGTGCAGCCGGACCAGGGATGGGGCGCGCCGCCGGCCATGTCGGCCGAGAGCGTAGCGAAATGGAACTGCACGTCCGGCGTGCCCGGCCCCGGCATGACGCGGGTGAACAGGCCACCCTGGTTGATCCCGACAGCAAGCGGGCCGCTTCGGGTCAACAGCCATTGCAGGCCGATCCGCACCTTGCCCGTGAGCGAGTTGAGGTCGTCGTTCGTGGTGATGGGCTTGGCCACCCGGTACATCAGCCGGATCTGCAGATGGTCCTGCAGGTTCTCGCCGACCCCCGGCAGGTCGTGCGCAATCTCGATGCCATGACGTCTCAGCTCGGCCTCGGGTCCGATCCCGGACAGCATGAGAAGCTGCGGACTCTGCAGAGCACCGGCCGCGAGGACGACTTCTCTTGCGGCGCGCACCTCGTGTGTCCGACCGTTCTGCCGGTACCGGACGCCGACGGCGCGCGCGCCGTCGAGCATGAGGCCGGTCGCCTGGGCACCGGTCTCGACGCGCAGGTTCGGTCGGTCTTCGGCGGGGCGCAGATAGGCGACCGCGCTGCTGCAGCGCCAACCCTTGCGGGTGAAGAGCTGGTAATAGCCGACACCCTCCTGGTCGCCACCGTTGAAATCTTCGGTGCGCGGGACGCCGAGCTCGCCGGCACCCGCAATGATCGCTTCGATGAGTTGGTGCCGGTGCGTGATGTCGGAGCACCAGAGCGGCCCGTCGCCGCCATGAGCCGGCCCGGCACCCTTGGTGTTGTGCTCGGAGCGGATGAAGTACGGCAGCACGTCCTTCCACGCCCAGCCTGCGTTTCCGAGGGCGGACCAGTGGTCGTAATCGTCGGACTGCCCGCGAACGAAGATCAGCCCGTTGATCGACGATGAGCCCCCGAGCGTACGGCCCCGCGGCCAGTATATCCGCCGATCCTTCATGGTCGGCTCGGGCTCGGTGAAGAACCCCCAGTTGAGAGTTTTGTGGAACATCGTCTTCCCGTAGCCGATGGGAAGATGGATCCACGGCGAGCGGTCGCGCGGGCCTGCCTCCAGCATCAGCACGCGATACCTGCTGCCCTCGGAGAGACGGTTCGCCAGCACGCATCCCGCAGTGCCGCCGCCGACGATGATGAAGTCGAAGGAAGCGACGTCCATCGCCTGCACCTCCCGGTCGCATTTCCTCGCTATCGTCCCACCTCGAGCTCTTATGTCTCGATTTTCGAAACGATATGTTCTATTAAATGAGGAATGCACTGGCTTGTCAACGCGGGCAGACACGAGCCGTCAGAGGCACGTCAAAGCGGCGCAGGAGGTCACCGCCTCAGAGAGGCCGCGATCAGACAAGGGAAGGGGGGGGCTTGGGTTGACCGGCTCAGTTGCCCGGCCAGCCGATGAAGAACTCGGCTTGCTCGTTCTTGCCCATTTCGATCATGTGCCACTTGATGCCAAACACGATCTTCCTGAGCGAGATGCCGTCGTGCGGGAGCGGAACCATGATCTGCTTCGCCTGCAGATGCGCAACGCTCGCGGCGAGATAGAGCGCGACGGCGAGGGGTAAGATCTGGCGGAGGCGCTCGGTGGGCGACATGGCAGGCGAGCTCGGGATCTTGTTTGCTGCAATGCAAACAACTAGCCGAGAGCGTTTTGCGCCGCAACAATTCGAGCGCTTCCAAGCGCCATGGGAGCGTTGCCGCGTGCGCAGGGCTGGCGCGCAGAGCTTCGCGTTCAGCCCGGCAGATTGCCGAGTTCGGCGATCATGTACTCAGCAAGATGCTCCGCTGCTGCTGCGATCCCACTTGGTTTACGTTGGAGGACGATCTCGAGGTCGGGCATATCTGGAAGCCCTTCGTTCCGGCCGAGCCGGCGCACCAACGGGCCCACCGCGCAAAGCGGAAAGGCCGATACGGCTAGCCCCGCATAGACTGCGGCCTGCAGCCCGGCGATGCTGTCGCTGACGGCTGCGATGGTCCAGGGTCGGCCGACATGGCCGAGGGCGTCGAGGGCGTGTTGCCGATAGACGCTTCCAACCGGCAGCAGGGCGAGCGGCAGCGCCCCTTGCAGTGCGACCGGGTAATCGCGGGCGCCGACCCAGACGAGAGGCTCCTGGCGGACGATCGTTCCGCTGCCGAATTCCGGCTGCCGGGTCATCAAGGCGATGTCGATCTCCTCGCGCTGGAGCGCCGCGTGGAGGTTGACACTGCGTGAGCAGCGCAACTCGATCTCGATCTGTGGATAGGCCCGCGAAAATCCCGCGAGCACGGCCGGGAGCAGGAAGGCCGCGTAGAGATCCGGAACGCCGAGACGGACGTGACCGGCAACGTCAGGCGCCTCGAAACGCTCGCGGATTTCGTCGTTCAGCCCCAGCAGGGTGCGGGCATAGCCGAGCAGCATTTCCCCGTCCCGCGTCAGGGTGAGATGGCGCCGGTCGCCTTCGAACAGCGACTTGCCGAGCGCTTTCTCGAGCCGGTGCATCTGGTGTGTGATGGCCGGTTGGGTCCGGCCGACCTGCTTGCCGGCCAGCGTTATACTGCTGGTTTCGACGACGGCGACGAAGGTTCGGAGCAGCGGAATTTCGAGATCCGGAATCATATCGATCAATTTCCTGAATGATCTCGATGAAGAGAATAAATTTCTCCGATGCAAGTGCAATCGCTAGGTTGAGGTCGAGGCGCTGGGCCACCGACGATTCAGGGCGATCAAAGACCCTGAGCGAGCCGAGCGCATCGCAGGAGAGAAACGCTTCACGGATGTCGGGGACTTGCCCCACCTTCGCGTAATGGTCCGCGTTGGCTGGTGAAGTCTGTCCGGCATCGGTCAGGAGGGCAGCATGCTGAGGCTTGTTCGGTTCAAAGCCACTGATCGCGTATTGCTGATCATCTGCCTGATGTATCTGGTCACGTATATCGACCGGGTGAACATCGGCACGGCCGCCCCCGCCATGCAGAAAGAGCTGGGGCTCACGAATTTTGAGCTCGGCCTCGCCTTCTCGGCCTTCGCCTACCCCTACGCCTTCTTCCAGATTGCCGGCGGCTGGCTCGGCGATCGTCTCGGCCCGAGGAAAACGCTGTTGATCTGCGGCGCGATCTGGTCGGCTGCGACGATCGCCATCGGCTTCGTCGAGGGTGCCATGTCGCTCATCGTCGCCCGCTTCATCCTGGGCATCGGCGAGGGGTCCGCCTTCCCGACCGCTACCCGCGCACTCGCCAACTGGATGGCGGCCGACAGACGCGGCTTCGCTCAGGGCATCACCCACGCAGCCGCGCGGCTCGGCAATGCGCTGACGCCGCCGATCATCGCTTTCCTGATCGTCGCGCTTTCCTGGCGCGACAGCTTCTGGATCGTCGGGGTGATCAGCTTCGCCTGGGTCGGCCTGTGGTTCTGGTATTTCCGCGACGATCCGCGCGAGCACAAGCACATTACCCAGGAGGAACTAGCCGTCCTGCCGGTTATGAAGATCGCGTCCGAGCGGCGAGCGGTGCCGTGGCGCCGGCTGCTTAAGCGGATGCTCCCGGTGACCATGACCGACTTCTGCTACGGCTGGACCCTGTGGCTGTTCCTCAACTGGATCCCCTCCTACTTCCTCCACGAGCACAATCTCGACATCAAGAAATCGGCGATCTTCGCCTCGGGCGTCTTTTTTGCCGGGGTTGTCGGCGACACGGTCGGCGGCATCGTCAGCGACCGGATTCTGCGCAAGACCGGCAGCGTCTCGAAGGCCCGGGTCAGCGTCATCGTCGTCGGCTTCCTCGGAGCCTTCGCGTTCATGCTGCCGGTGCTGTTCGTGCACGACCTCGTCACGATCGCCTTGTGCTTGTCCGGTGCGTTCTTCTTCGCCGAACTGATCGTCGCCCCGATCTGGGCCGTACCGATGGACATCGCCCCCCAGCATTCGGGCACCGCCTCGGGCTTCATGAACTTCGGCTTCGGTTTGGCCGGCATGATCTCGCCTGTGGTGTTCGGCGCGGTGATCGATGCGACCGGGCGGTGGGACCTCCCCTTCGTCGCGTCCCTCGGGCTGCTCCTGCTCGGTGCCGTGCTGGCCCTGCGCATGCGGCCCGACGAGCCCTTCCTCGACGATGTCGAGCCCGAGGCACCCGTCCTGACATTACCGGTGGCGGTCGGGCCGAACGCCTGACCGCGGAGCCGAGCTGTCCTCACCGCCCCGTTCCGACTGAAAGCGTAAGGAAACCGCGCATGCCCGTCTTCGGTCTGAAGATCCCCGACCGCCCCATCGAGCGGCAGGAACCCGTCCCGGTCACCCCAAGCCCGATCGAGCCGGGTCCCGTCGAAGGCGTGATGCTCAGGGCCCGCGCCGCCCAGAGGCAGTTCGCCCATGTCGACCAGAACACCGCTGACGCCGCTGTTAGGGCCTTGGCCTGGTCGCTCTACAACCCCGACCACGCCCGCGAACTCGCCGGTCTCGCCGTCGAGGATACCGGGCTCGGCAATATCCCCGACAAGATCCGCAAGAAGCAGCGCAAGACCTTCGGCACCCTGCGCGATCTCTTGCGTGCTCCCTCGGTCGGCGTGATCGAGCGCGACGAGGCCAAGGGGCTGGTCAAATACGCCAAGCCCATGGGCGTGATCGGCGCGGTGACGCCCTCGACCAACCCCGGCGCGACCCCGGTCAACAAGGCGATGATGGCGATCAAGGGACGTAATGCTATCGTAATCGCGCCCTCCCCGCTCGGCTACCGCACCACGGCGCGCATCGTCGACCTGATGCGCCAGGAGCTCGCCAAGATCGGTCTGCCCGAGGATCTCGTGCAGATCCTGCCTTCCCCTGTGACGAAGGACTCGACCGAGGCCCTGATGAAGGGCTGTGACCTCGTCGTGGTGACTGGCTCGCAGGACAATGTCCGCCGTGCCTACTCGAGCGGCACGCCCGCCATCGGCGTCGGCGCCGGCAACGTACCGGTGATCATCGACGAGACCGCCGATCTCGACGGGGCTGCGGAGAAGATCTGCGAATCGAAGATCTTCGACAATGCGACCTCCTGCTCGTCCGAGAATGCCGTCGTAATCGTCGACGCGGTCTACGACAAGGCCATCGCTGCGCTGGAGCGCGCCGGCGCGTATCTCTGCACGCCGGACGAGACGCGGCGAGTCGCCGCGCGCCTCTGGGTCAATGGCAAGCTGAACCGGGACCTTATAGCCCGAGACGCGAGCGTCCTGGCCCAGGCGTTCGCGTTGGCGCCACAAGCAAATGGCAAAAAATTCTTCCTGGTTGAGGAAACCGGGGTCGGCAAGGACTATCCATTCTCCGGCGAGAAGCTCGCCCTAGTCCTCACAGTCTATCGCGCCAGCGACTTCAAGGCTGCGAAGGAGCAGGTCCGCGAGATCCTCGACCACCAGGGCAAAGGCCATTCCTGTGGCCTTCACACTAAGAACATGGACCGCGCCCGCGAGCTTGCCGAAGACCTCGAGGTGGTTCGCGTCCTCGTGAACTTCGCCCACACCTTCGGCAATGGCGGCGGCTTCAACTCGGGCCTCGGCTTTACCCTGAGCATGGGCTGCGGCTCCTGGCAGAAGAACTCGATTTCCGAGAACCTCAGCTACCGACACATGATCAACATCACCCACCTCGTGACGCCGATTCCCGAGGACAGACCGTCCGAGTTGGAGCTGTTCGGACCGCATTGGAAGCGGATCGGCCATGAGGAGGTCGCACGATGAACTTTTTGGAGGTCGTGGCGAAACAGCGTGTGCTCGCGCCTGCCGGCATCCCGGTGCCGCGCTCGGTCCACTGCAAGACGCCCGAGGAGGCCGCTCTGGCCTTCGAGGAACTCGGCCCCTGCATGGTCAAGGCGCAGGTTCCAACCGGCAAACGCGGAAAAGCCGGCGGTATCAAGCCTGCGAACTCGGCCACGGAGGCGCGGAGCGTCGCCGAGCGTATCCTCGGCATGAGCATCGACGGCCACGCCGTCGGCTCGGTCCTGCTTGAGGAGCAGGCGAAGATCACACGCGAGTTCTACGCCGCGATCCTGATCGACTTCGCGAGCCGAAGCCCGCTGGTGCTGTTCTCCACCGAGGGGGGAATGGACATTGAGGAGGTCGCCGCGACGCGTCCCGACTCGCTGCGCCGGCACCTCGTCGATCTCGACGAGGGTTTCGACGAGACTGCCGCCCGCGCCATGCTCGTCGGTCTCGACCTGTCGGGCACGGAGCAGCAAGTCGCCGAGATCCTCGCAGCACTCTACGCCACGAGCGGCAAGACCGACGCCGAGTTGATCGAGATCAATCCTCTCGCCGTCCTCGCCGACGGACGCGTGGTCGCGCTCGACTGTAAACTCACGCTCGATGATTCAGCAGGCTTCCGACAGCACGAACTGGCGGTGCAGGCGGCAGCCGAACCGGTGACCGCTCTCGAAAGCGAGGGAGTCGAGCACGGGCTGAAGTTCATTCAGCTCGACGGCAATGTCGGTGTGCTCGCCAACGGCGCCGGGCTGACAATGACGACGATGGACGTCATCGCTCATTGCGGAGGCCGCCCGGCGAACTTCCTGGAGATCGGCGGCGAGGCCTACACGAAATCGGAAGCAGCACTGAAGCTCGTCCTGTCTAATCCCGGCGTGAAGAGCCTCGTCGTCAACTTCTGCGGTGCCTTCGCTCGTACCGACGTGATGGCCGAGGGCGTCGTCACCGCCTGGAAGCGGCTGAACCCGGACATCCCCGTATTCTTCTCGATCCATGGCACTGGCGAGGACGAGGCGGTGCGGCTCGTACGCGAAGGGCTCGGCCAGGAGCCCTTCGACTTGATGGAGGATGCGGTCCAAGCCGCCGTAAACGCCGCCGGCAGCGCAGGAGCAGCCCGATGATCATCTATCGCAAGTCCGCCCGTGTGCTCGTCCAGGGCATAACCGGCAAGCAGGGCACCTTCTGGACCGACAAGATGATGGAGTGCGGCACGCAGGTCGTGGCCGGCGTGAATCCGAAGCGTGCCGGCGAAACTCATCTCGGCGTGCCGGTCTACGCGACCGCCAAGGCTGCGATGGCCGAGACCCCGTTCGACGTCGCTGTGATGTTCATTCCTCCGACGATGGCGCGCGATGCGGCGCTCGACGCCATCGAGGCCGGTGCCAAGACCGTCGTGATCCTCACCGAGCACATCCCGGCCCGCGACGTGATCGCAATCCATCACGCGGCGGCGCGGCACCACACCCGCATCATCGGGCCTAATACCGCCGGCGTCGTCACACCGGGCGAGGGCTTCGTCGGCATCATGCCCGGGCACAACTCGAACATCTTCCAGCCGGGCGAGGTCGGCGTGATCTCGCGCTCCGGGAGCCTCGGCACGCTGATCTGCCTCAACCTGACCCGAGCGGGGATCGGCCAGTCGGCCTTCCTCGGCATCGGCGGCGATCCGATGATCGGCACGACGACTCGTGATGCCTTGAAGGCCCTCGACGAGGACGTGCGCACGCGTGCGGTGGTGCTCGTCGGCGAGATCGGCGGGGCAATGGAAGAGGCGGCGGCAGAATACGCCTCGGGCATGTCGAAGGCGGTGGTGTCCTTCATTGCCGGACGCGCCTCGCCGCCCGGTAAGAAGATGGGCCATGCCGGCGCGATCGTGTCGGGGACCATGGGCAGCTACGAAGGCAAGCGCCGTGCGCTGGAGGCGGCGGGCGTCACTGTGGCCGACACGCCGTCGGAGATCCCCGCCCTTCTCAAAGCCGGCCACGGTGCCGGCGTGGCTCATGCGGCGGCCATGGCCCTTCGGGCCTGAACCGACTGGCGGCAACCGCTTGAAACGAAAACGCCGCGGGCTTGCCAGCTCGAGGCGTTTTCGTCTTCACAAAGGCGGTAGTTCAGGCGCCGACGATAGTCTTCAGGTGGCCGATCATCAAGGCTACGCTGCTGAACTTCTCCGCGAAGCTCGGATCGAAATACGCAGCGCGCGCGGCGACAATCACGACGACCATCGCCCAAAACAGGCCGACGCCAGAGCGCAGAGCGAGGCGCGATACGGTGCTAGGACGATCCTGTTCGGCGGCCTGCGCCACCGGTTCGCCGAAGGGGTCGAATTGAATGGAACGCATGGCGGCCACGGCTGCTGGGAGACTGCTGTTAAAGTCGCGACAGCATAGCCTCGAAGCAATGGTGGCGGTTTCCGTATTTCAGCGCTGCCGGGGAGAGTCCTTCTACGCGGCAGTTTCAGCAGAGAAGATTTCTCTCTGCCGTGTTTGAGGTTGTCAGATGCTCGGTTTGAAGCCGTCGAGGAAGGCCACGAGATTGCGTGTTGGCGCCTCACAGAGATAGCCGCCCTCTTGGGTGACCGCCGTCGGCAAGTCGGCGCACGCGATGCGCCGGGCAGCAGCCGAGAACCCCACTTCGGTCACCGCAAGCACGCAGCGCGGATAGTTTTTGCCGCGTCGAGCTCGAGCGCGACCACCAGAGCTGCCGAGCAGTGTTCGCGAATGTGCGTGAGCCACTCATCAATGGCGGCGAGCCAGAATGCGTCACCGCTTCGAGGTGTAGGCGGCAGATTGAGGTTGAAGCCCTCGCCTTCGCCCGCTCTGTTCTAGCCGGCGAAGACCGGGAAGTAGTTCGCGGTGTCGGCATGGACCGAGACGGTCAGCACGTCCGAGCCCTCGTAAAGGGACCTATATACGTGTGTGACCTAACGAGTTGATGTGATAGGTTGCGCCCGGTTACGGCGGAGGGGCGCGATGCGGATTTTGGCGGCGGCGGCGATAATGCTGGCGGCAACGATTAGCCAAGCGAAACTGGACGATCGGCCCTCGCTATCCTGCACAACTCAACCGATAGTGCCCGGCATTCATTGGATGGTTAGCTGCGAGAACGGTTCGTTCTACGGGCACGTGACGGTGATCTTCCCCGTATTCGGTACGAAGACAAATGAACCCGTCCTGCCATCGGCTTGGTCGGGGTTTGTCTATGCGCAAGGCGATGGCGCATTCGGGCGCTTCAATCTGCCATTCATTGAGATGCAGATACAGGCCGATCGGGCAAAAGGCGAAAAGGCACCACCAGCAAGCGTAACCTGTGTATGGTCAAGTCCCACGTTGCCTTCGGTCCGGTGTCGTTAGCTACGACGTTTGCCGCAAGCAGGAGCGCTCAATGCCTCGTGAGCAGAAAAATGCAGCTGAATTGGATGCCTTGCTGCACGAGGAGGTTCGCATCGACGGCGGTCAGCTTGACGGACACCAGTGGATCCGCATCGTGCCTGCCGATCCCGAGACGAACGGTGGCGCGAACTGGACGGTAATGCATAGCGGCGAGGCTGGCGGCTTTTCGAAGGCGATTGACCGTGCGCAGGCCCGGTTGAAAATGCGCTATAAATTAAGTGGCGAGGCGTAGCCTACCTTACCCACATAGCAGGCTAGCGACAGCCCAATCTCTAAGCACTAACTGGAAACGCCTTCACGTACTCCTTTAGCAATTCTATAAATACGTTTTGAAATCCTGCGCCTTTAACGTAATCAATACCGGATAGCTCTCGGTAATTAGAAACCAACTCGACCTGTAAAGGCAAAGGTATTTCGCTACTCTGTTCTATTTTATCCAACAGAGAATCCGCTTCTTCAGAAGAAAGCTTTGAGATGTAAGCTTCCGAAGTTCGTTCCATAAACCGTTTCACCTCTGGATTAGCTATTATGGGCAGAGTGCTGGCTGCATCAAGATCCTTTGCAGGGCCTTCCTCAGGATCTCCAGCATTAACGGGCGCTTGCGTCGGATCGTATCCAGTTTCTTCGTGAGGGCGATCCGCTAACCAATAGCCTCCACTTTTTAATCGAATTATATTTGCTCCATTATTGTAAGCGCGCCAAAGCATGGTGGAAAGAACCTGTTGAGGGTCTTTCCCATCAACTACAACTGATCTTTCAATAAGCTTTTCATACAGTTCTGATCTTGAGACGGAACGACCCTCTTCCTCAATAATCTTTATGGCTTCTGCCGCCACCACCTCCTTCCTCGGATTGCCTCTAGCCTTCCCATCGCGCTGCGTTTTTTCCCCAGACTCATCATGAGAACGCCCTGCACCCTGAATGTTCATGTCTTGTTCTGTAGGAACACCAGTCGGCTCAGCGTTCTCTTCGCTTGTGCCAGAGAAGCGGTGCCACGCAGAAATCCAATCATCGACCTTCTGGCGCTCGGCCCTAAGGTCATGAAGTTTCTGCTGAATTTTGTTAATTTCAGAAGCGATGCGGTCTCGCTCAAGCATCGCATTCTTGAGGGCTGTGTCCGGCATAGGTGTGCTCCAAGCGCAACACCATGCTACAGCAAACTACATTCAGTGCAAGCTTAACCGGCATTCAGTCGCTTGAATCTGAATCTCACCTGTGCAAAGGATATTGCAGCCTACAACGGCAAACGGCTCAGTAGGGGGTCAGATCCCCTGCCGAGCCGCTTGGGTAGGTCACTGGATGGGGGGATTGAGCCCCGACCCCATCTAGCGGATATGACGCGCGGTTAGTGCCTGCGCCTATGCAGCGTATAGCACTAACCCGCGGTTCGCACAATCGGGGAGGTCATAAGGACCTCTATCATGAAACGTTCGCGCTGCTGTCACCGTGTGCGGGAGTACCGCCGCATCCGGTTTGGTCGTCTTGAGGTTGTGCGTGCGCATCCTCGCTGCTGCGGTAAGCACTTCTAGTGCGGTAACTAAGTCTCTCGCTTGAGAGAGGCTGACTGTTTCGCGCGCGATAAGCGTGCTGGTCGTCGAGGGACTTGATCCCCCGGCGGCTTCTTTGTTTTGGAGCGGTCGACGCTTTCCTCAACCTCTGAGGGCCGGGTTGCGATGAACTTCTCCAGCGCCTCACCAAAATCCATATCGAGGCCGAACGGCGGCTCCGTCTTGCGGTCGCCGCCGTTCATGCGATGAGCGTCCGGTAGCGCAGCCGGCCTTCCATGCCGCTGAAAATTTGGTTCATGCGGTCGGTTACGCCCATGTCGCGATGATTGAACCGCCACGTCATCTCGGCGGCGTACCGGCTGAGATGCTTCGGCGAGACCCAATGATGGATGCCGATGATCTGACGCTTGAGAATTGCCCAAACCGATTCGATCGAGTTCGTGTGCAGGACGTAGGCACGGACGTACTCGCCGGCACCGTGGTTGACGGTGTGATGCATGTAGTCCCGGCGAAGGCCCTGATAGGAGCCGTGCTTGTCCGTCATCAGCATTGACCCTTTGGCCACGTTCTCTCTGACGATCGTCTGAACCGTCTTGGCCTTAAGGTCATCCACGACGACGGTGCGAAGCTCGCCGTCGCGCTCGATCATGCCGAGCACGATGGCCTTCCCGGCTCCGCCCTGCGTGCCACCCTTGCGGTCGCGGGCGTGCTTGTTCTTCTCCTTGCCGCCGACGTAAGTCTCGTCGGCCTCGACGGTGCCCTTAAGCGGCGCGTTGAAGGACTTCGTACGGGCGGCGTGCCGAAGGCGGTGGAGGACGAACCACGCGGACTTCTGCGTGATTTTGAGGTCCTTCGCGAGTGTCGTGCTGGCGATGCCCTTCGGGTGGTTCGTAATGAGCCAGATGGCCATGAACCACTTGCGCAGCGGTAGTTTGGTGTCCTCGAAGATCGTGCCGACCTTGATCGAGAACCGCTTGCGGCAGTCGCCGCACTTGAACGTCTTGCGGTCCGAAAACGAGTAAATGCGGTTGCCGTTGCAGTGCGGGCAAAACTCGCCATCGCGCCAACGGATCGACCGGAAATGATCCACGCAGGTCTGCTCGTCCGGGAACGCCGCCATCAGGTCGAACAGGCTGTCGAACGATGCGAACACGGGCGGCCTCCTCCAATGAGGAGACCCTACGCCCTGTCAACGGTTGGGTCAAGCACGTATATAGGTCCCCTCGTAAAAGATGCCCTGTATGCCGTTGCCGTGATGGAAATCGATCTCGAGGATCGCGACCGGTCGACCGGTGGTGGCTGATCCTTTTCTGATTGCGCACCCTGAAAGCGGACGAGAAGAATTTCACCCGGCCCGGTCATTTTGACTCTGTTTCGGTGAGCGCCCGGAAGCGGACCTTCCGACCTTCTGCAAACGGTCGAGAGCGGCCCCGGCAGTGGGTGCCAAACGTCAGATTTTCACCATTAGGATGCAGAACTGTCGGTCTTCAGCGTCCGGGCCCAGAAAAAGTGGCCCGGAAGCGCCGCGGGCGGCAGTTCATGATGCTGGAAGGACGGCTCGGTATCGCGCTCGGGACGTACGGGCTTGGATCGGCAGAGAGGGCTGAACAGACAATTTTGGCTGAAGATGAAGGTGCTTATGAATGTGAGTGACATACATATTTGCTGACATACAAAAGTACTGTGTATGTATGTTACGAGCAAGCGCGGAGCGAATATCAGATTAACTTGCGCTACGCATTGACGAGCGATGGGATGCAGCAGTATACTGCGGATATTGCTGCGCAAAACGGCTGAATCGGTAGACCTGAGAGATTAGCGGCATCTCCCCCACCTCGTTCCAGACGCGAGTGCCCTCACCGGGGGCACCGCGCAGGAGGGCACATGCCTGTCGCCAGCAGCGGAAATAGCATTCCAGACATCCAGAAGCTACCAGACGGGGCGCTTCTGACGCGCCGGCAGCTCGCCGAGATCAGCAGCTTCAAAGTGATCACCTTGAAGGTCTGGGCGAAGCAAGGCCGAGGGCCGAAGATCACCCGGGTGGAAAATAGGCCGCGATACCGCGCGCAGGACGTTCGAGAGTGGATGGCCGCGGGCTAGCGGTCGAGCGCCTCTACGTCCGCGCCGGCCACGATGCATCTGTGGCCGCTTTCATCCCTCGCCTGAGGTCACGGCCTCAAGGAAACGGCCGGCTACCTGTGCAAGAGGTGCCGGCCGGGAAGGCTTTGAATGTCTCTCGATAAAGTAGACGATGTGTCTGCGTCCTACAAGCTCGGCTCTGTTTGTGAAGAATTGCTATCTCGTGGCTCCCGATCATCTGCAACTACCGCGGAAGCTCCAACGGCTCCAATACAAAAGGTTTCCAGGGGCTCGGTTTCGGCAGATACCAAGGCCGCTTTCCGCAGGTTCTGGGATCTCGGCTACACGCGGCTGCTCCCCGTCGCGCCCCCAGGCTCCGGCCTGCACAACGCGGGCAAGCGACCCGGGGTTTTCCAGGACGGCGCGTGGCAGGGCAAGGGCGTCCATTCCTTCGAGGCCACGGAAGACGACCTGACCACGTGGGGCGCGATGGGTGCGGGCGTCGGCCTGCGTATGAGTCGGGGCCTCGCCGCGCTCGACATCGATTCCCTGTCAGAGACTTGGGGTGACAGGGTTGCTCGCGCTGCGTTGAAGCATCTCGGACCAGCGCCACTGCGCGTCGGGCGGTGGCCGAAGCGGCTATTTCTGTACCGGGTGCCCGACGACACACCATACATGTCGGTGCGCTTCGACGACGGCGTCAGTGACAAGCCGGCGCTGATCGAGCTGCTGGCCAGCGAGACGAACTGGTTCAACGTCGACACGATCCATCCGCAGACCGGCAAGCCGTACACTTGGCCGGAGGGCGTGCCACCGCGCGACCAGCTGACCTTCGTTACGCTCGAAAAGCTTCAGCGATTTTTCGAGGGCCTGCGCGACGAGCTTCCGGCAGCGAAGGGGCGAACGGGTTCAAACGAGAGCCGCGCCGACGTCGACCAGGCCACGCTACGCGGCGATCCGGATCTCGTCTCCGCGGCGGTGCGCGCCATCCCGAACCGTTCGGAGCTGTACGGGTACGACGAATGGCGCAACATCGCGGCGGCGTTGCGCGCGGCGCTGCCCGACGATCAGGACCTCGGCGAAGAGCTGTTCGTCGAGTTCAGCGAGCGCTCCGATCTCGACCCGGAGAAGGTGACGGAGAACCCGGCGCGCGTGTACCGCAGCTTGAAGCACCCCTTCGGCGTGGGCGCGAAGCTGCTCTACGACCACGCCGAGCAATACGGTGGGTGGCAGGCGCACAAGGAAGCGCACTTCGACGCCACGGCCGCGGCGCAATCCGAGGCTCCGGCTGCAAAGGCCAAGGCGCCCAAACTGGAGATGGTGCTATTCGATGACATCGCCGACACGGCGCTGACCGTCACGTCGAAACCGCTGGTCGAAGATTTGCTGGATCAGGGTGCGATGTCGGTCCTGTTCGGTGAGAGCAACACCGGCAAGACGTTCGTAGCTACGGATCTGGCCTATCACGTTGCGTCTGGACGGGACTGGGGTGGGAAGTCGACCAGCAAAGGCGTGGTCGTCTACATCGCAGCCGAGGGTGGTGCGGGCGCGCGCAAGCGTGCCGCCGCACTGAAGAGGAAATACGGCCCTTGCGCGGGGTTCAGGTTCATCCTGTCACCGGTCGATCTCCGAAACCCCAACGCCGATCTAAAGCCGCTCCTGGAGCTACTAGGCGCCATCGATGGAATCGTACTGATCGTCATCGACACGTTGTCCCGCGCACTAGCGGGCGGTGACGAGAACAGCAGCATCGACATGGGTGCTCTGGTCCAGCATTTCGACCTGATCAGGACCGTCACTGGCGCCCATCTCCTTGTGGTGCATCACACCGGGAAAATCGCTGCCAGGGGCGCCCGCGGGCATTCATTGCTGCGTGCCGCCACCGACACGGAGATCGAAATCACCGAAGGGCAAATCCGCGTGACCAAGCAGCGCGACCTGGAGAAGTGCTCGGCCGTCGGCTTCGCGCTTGAAACGGTCGTTCTTGGGAAAAGCGAGCGCGGGAAGGACATTACGTCCTGCACGGTACGGCTGATCGCGCGCGACGGGGCTGAGACTGGAGAGCCGTCCGCAAAAGAGGCCAACGTCCTGCTCGCCCTAAGGGCCTGTGTTGCGACCTCCGATAAGCCAACTTCAGGCGCCGAGCTTGCCAAAATCGCAACAGCGGCCGGTGAACGCGATCGGGGCGGTAAAGAACGGGTTCGGACACACCTACGGAACCTGATGACGAAGAACCTTGTCACGAGCCCCGCCAGAGGCTTCTGGGTACCGCGTGACATACATGCACATGCTTACTTTGAAGAGATCGATCCGCCTCAAGAAGCGCCGAGAAACCTCGGAAGACAGCGTCCTCCGGACGCCACCCAAAAAGCGTATTCGGAAACTCCGCTTTCTGACCCATCCGGAGGGCTTTTCAGTTAGCGGAGCAAAAGCGGAGGATCCACGGCCTCATATTATTCAAACACTTAGCGACAAGCGGAGGAAAGTGGAAGACGTTCCGGAGGCCTAAGGATCAATCGGAGTGCCCCGGAGAAACCCTATAGTTTCTCCGGTCCTCCGAATCCCGGAATTACTGTCAGATAAGCTGGCGAAAGCAGCGCCAAAACTGACATACAATTGGCTACTCCCGAACTATATGGCACTTGGCCGACGAATTGATCGGATCGCTGCCTCATCGGATGGTCGTTACAGCAGCCGCGGAGCGTCGGTTGTCGCGGACACTTCAGCCACGTAGATTGCTGCTTATCAACATATTGTGCCGAAAGCGCGGACTTGCTCGTAATGCCAACTAAATCTGGTACGTTAGGACCCCAGGAACGGGTGTTCGTGGAGCGTTACGCCGCAACGGGCGACGCCACCTATGCGGCCGAGAAGGCGGGCTACGCCCAGCCACGGCAGCGCGCATCCCAGAACCTCGCCAAGCCGGGCATACAGCTCGCCGTGTCGCGAGACGTGGCGAACAGGCTCGACCGGATGGCGCCGAAGCTGCTGGGCCGCCTGGAGACCCTGATCGACGATCCGACCACGCCGGCGAAGCAGCTGATCGACATGAGCAAGACGCTGCTGCCGTTCTGGAAGGGCAGCCAGACGGGTGCCGAGACCAAGGAGCTGCACGAGATGTCGGCCGCCGAGCTCAGCGCGTTCATGGTCGCCACAAAGGCGCGGATCGCCGAGCTCGACGCCGAGGCCAGGACAATCGACCATGACGAGGGCATATACCGAGGCGATACGGACGCCGCGGTCGAGGCTGAGGCTGAGGCTGGCATTTTTGGATAGCTGGGCGCTCATCGCCTGCGCCAGGCCTCAAGCACTGAATTTCCGAACATATCGACGAACCAAACCCGCAGACGGGCACCTATGGATCGGCCGCCGCGGTCCGCCATAAATTATTTTCAATCAGCCGCAAATAACAAAAACGTACGGAACAAACGAAACGGACAAATTTTGTCAATCACATCAAATTAGCGGAGCAGGACCGTCCGATTTGTCCGTTTTATGAATGACAAAATGGATGATTACTGCGGTTGTAAAGTAAAAAATCATCAGGTATGGCTGTTTTGCGGCGTCAAGCTGCAATTGAGGTGGTGCAGACAAGCCATGCAGATCACATCAAATCGTAACAGCACCGTAATGCTGTCGCGCATGCCGATCGTACAGGAGATGGGGATGCCGTTTTGTCAAATTACTGGCGAGAAATATCTTCTAGAAGACGATGCGCCGGACGATCTGACTTTAGAAGCTGTTTTCGACCGAGATGCGACACTTCAGCTCGTCCACGAAATGCTCTCTCCACGTATTCGAACGCTGCAGAGTGCGTTCCCACGCTTCGAGGCCGACGAAGATGAGGAGGGCTCGGGCTGGTTCCAGACGGAGGTGGTAGGCAGTTCCGCCTACATTCGCGCCCTAGCTGAAGTAGCGAAACGGCTCGGCGCCCCCTGCAAAGTTAGCTGATCGATCACCGTCGTAACTACCTGAAAGCGCGCTTTCATCGGCGCGCCTTCCGTGTGTCAGGCCGCCTTCGGGTTTAGCGCCCGGTGTACGCTGCCCTTGCCGATCCCGAGCCGGGTGGCGATAGCGGCCATGCTGAGCCCTTCCGCCGCCAGCACCTTCACCTCATCCGCCTTGGCCCGCGCAGTCGGCTTCCGGCCCTTGTAAGCGCCTTCTGCCTTGGCCTTGGCGATGCCCTCGCGCTGGCGCTCCAGCATCATCTCCCGTTCGAACTGAGCCACGCCGCCGAGGACGTTGAGCATCAGCTTCCCGGTGGGTGTTGCCGTGTCCACGCCCAGGTTCAGGATGCGCAGGGCCACGCCCTTGGCCTCCAGCGTCTCGATGATCTTGCCCAAGTGGACGACACTACGGGCCAACCGGTCCAGTTTCGTGACGATCAACGCGTCCCCCTCACGGGCGAAGTCGATGGCTGCATCCAGAGCCTTCCGAGGGGCCACGGAGGAGACCTGCTCCTGATACAGCTTCCCGCAACCGTGTGCCGTCAGGTCACGAACCTGGGCCTCCAGGCCGGCATCCTGTTCGAGGGTCGAGGTTCGGGCGTATCCGATGAGCATGGCGGAGCGTTCCGGTCCGGTTCGTTCCAAGGAGGTCTAAGACATAGAGCCTCAACCCGTTCCGAAACGCAACATCATTCTTTTGGAACAGCCTCGCCTACCACCTGGAACGTTCCGCTGGAGCTTGGCCTATTGGAACGCTGGGCTCAAATTGCGGACTCCGACACAGCTTCATCGAGCCTTAACCATCCAGAGTTTTGATGTGGGATGGCGACCGATCCGATTCACCCTCCACGCTCGGCGTTCGCGCCCCTCCTCCAAGAGAGCGTGCAGCTGAGCGAGAGTGTCGGCCGTCTGCAGAGCGCGCTTCACCAGCAGATGCGCATGCTCGACCGGCTTGAGCGCCGCTACACGCCGACGACGCCCTACTGCTCCATAGCTGCCGACCGTATGCGCGCGCTGAAACAGGCTGGCCATTTCTGAGATAGGCGCGCCCTCTATGAACGGCGCGGCCGAAGCACGATGACGTTGCTGCCCCGGCTAGCCGCGTAGGTCGGACCAGCCGGGGCCGTGCGCCGGTCAGCCTCGCCAATGGCCATCGCACGCACCGGGTGGAGCTGGCGGGAAAGGATCTGCGCGCTCTCGCGCGCTCCGGCGATCAGCTCGTCGATCGAGGAGATGTCCAGCTCGCCACGGCGGCCGCGTTCGACTGCGGCGGCGATGGCGTCGAGCGAGGCGACGAGCGTTGTCGCGCGCATGTCCAGCGGGAGATTCATTGGCGGCGTCCTGGCGGGAGATCGACGCAGGAAGTCTGCGCCCGCAACGAGATCCTGAAAAGGGGAATGCGACCAAGAGCGCGACCGCTAGGTGGCACCCGGCCCTGGTCGCACCCCGGGGGGTACTCCGACCGAAATCGGCAAAAGCGCCGGGCCCGTTCGAAGAAATTTGTGGTCCGTCAAAATCTCACGCCGCTGAACCGCTGCCGATATAACCTTCTATATCCCACAGTATCCCGGCATACCCTGCAAATCAGGGCTCAAATATATGAAATTGATCGACCCATTACTGTTTGTGCGGATGACCTCCCGCACCGATACTACGCAGGCTATGCTTCGGAACGTTTCCATCCTCGACCCCAACTATGTCGCGCCGCCTGATCCGCTGCGCCATGCCGCCGCGACGGTGTGCGGGAAGCTGGCTCAGGCGTGCCGCAACGAGCATCCGGAGTTCGCTCTCGACGGGGCCTTGGCTTCGATCGCGACACGGTGCGGCCACGCTCCGCAGCTTCAGCTGAGCCCGAGCGCCCGCGACGAGATCCTGCTGCAGCTCGCTATAGCCAAGGCGGTCTTGCCGGCGTTCCTGCCCGACTATCCGCGAGCACATCTGATGCGCGGCCTTGAGGCGGCGGACTTCCAGGTCATCGTCTGGGCAGAGCTTCCGCAGCAGCGGGCGGCCCGGCCGGCTCACACAATCCTGGACGCGAACGACTACGCCCGAATCCTCCAGAACGAGATGCACACGCGCAGCCTGTTGGAGGGCATCGCAGGGCGCGCCTACGACCGCCGCGCCGCCGAGATCGAAGCCTTGGCCGGGATACCGACACGGCGGCCGATGCAGGAGCCGGGTCTGGGGATCTTCGGATGAACGGCGTCTCGAATTCCGATCACCTGAGCGGCGTCTACGCCGATCCTGACACCTTCGCGCGGGAGCTCGGCGATCACCTCGCCTTCGCCCCTACGCCGGAGCAACTGGCAGAGCAGGTCCGGGACGGCCTACGCGCTGACACGAGCGTCTGGGGTGGGTGGGGAGCGGTCTTCGACCGGGCGGCCGAAACCGGACGTTCCGCGTCCGACCCTGGCTGTGTCAAAACCCCGATGATGGTACGTTCCTTCGGTCTGACCGGAGGTAGACATGGGCCGGTTTGTTGTCGGTGCCGAGCGCGATCAGACGACGCTGTTTCCGCCTTGTCTCGAGGA
>NZ_VRVE01000045.1:0-33623 GCF_008040035.1 Methylobacterium sp. WL9 | reverse complement strand
ACGACCCCGATGGGATCCGCGGTTTCATCAATCGGACCGGTCGAGCCTTCACACCCTTGAGGCCGCACGACAGACCGCATCCGCATTTCCTCGGCTGGCACAGGGAAAACTGCTTCAAGCAATGAAACCGGTACGGAAGCGCCAGCTTGAGAGAGGAAGCTGCCATTCTGAGCCGGCGCCACGCGCCACCGTCCTCGATTCCTCGTCGCGACCCACTCTGTAACCACCGTGTAACCACGGCCCTCAAAGAGGCTTACGAGCGACATTCAAGGAATCGAAAAGCCTTGTCTTTCGAAGGGGATAGAGTGGTGCCGGTTGCGGGACTTGAACTCGCGACCTACCGCTTACAAGGCGGTTGCTCTACCAGCTGAGCTAAACCGGCATCGGGCCATTGGGCTACCAGCCGTTTCCGCCCCATGCAAGCCGGTGCGAACTGTCTCCGTGGGCGATGCAGGCGATCGAGCACTGCCCTGCCAATCTTCTGGCGGGTCGGGAGGCTGGCGCGGGTTTCCTGGCATGGGCAGGCGAAACGTCAGGCCGCCAACCCGAACCGCCCGGTGAAGGCAGTACCCTCGGTCAGGATTACGGTGAAGACGCCTACGAAGGTGTCTCCGACCCCGATGGTCTCCACGGCGTTCGCCATCGCGGCGCCGGTTGAGCTGGGGAGATGCGTGGGACTCTGGTGACGAGATCGGCGTCGATCGTTCCGGGCACGAAGAGCAGCGCTGGAGCTTCCGGCCTGTGCCTGGATGAAACGAAGGTTCCTCGAAGGCGATCGGCTCCTGCGGGAAGTACGATGAAGGCAACGTTCCGATTTCAATGCGCAGGTCTCAACGAAGCTTGGCTATAAGCTGCGGATTTTCATGTTTCCGAACGGTTTCTGCTTATTGAAGGCCAACTGAATACATACTTCAGAACCGGTTAAATCGCTGCTCTCTATCACATGCCTCCTCAGCAAAAGCCGCGTCCGGCTGGAGCGCAATCCCTCTCAGGGCGACTGCACTCCCGGTACCGGCCAGGGCCGCGCGGCAGGGATGATGACGGGGAATGATGAGCGACGATCGGCGCGACGGCGAGGGGGCCACCCCTTCCGATAGACCGAAATCCGGCCCGGATACGGCCGGGATGCTCACTGGCGGCATCGGCGCCGACGACCGCCGTCGCATAGGGCGCAACCTCCGTCTCCTCTACGGAAGCGTCCTCGACCAGCCACTCCCCGAGAGGTTCACGCGGCTCATCGACGAACTGGCCGCCGCATCGAAAAACAGTGAGGGCTCATGATGACCCGGACCGCAGCCGCGATGGTCATGCCGACCGGCACACCGCTCGGGGCCGATTCCGAGATGCGGGATCTGCTTCTCGGAGCGATTCCCGCGCTCAGGGCCTTCGCCTTCTCCCTGACCTACGATCTCGATCGCAGCGACGATCTCGTCCAGGACACGCTGATGCGGGCCTGGGTGAAGGCCGACAGTTTTACCCGCGGCACCAACCTCACGGCTTGGCTGTTCACCATCCTGCGCAACCTGTTCTATTCGGAGCAGCGCAAGAAGAAGCGTGAGGTCGAGGACGCCGACGACGTCATGGCAGGCAAGCTCACGAGCCTGCCCGAGCAGGAGGTTCGTCTCGAGCTTCGTGAATTCCGGGAGGCGCTCGACCTGCTGCCTTACAGCCAGCGCGAGGCGCTGATCCTGGTCGGTGCGCAGAACTTCACCTACGAGGAAGCGGCCGAGATCTGCGGCGTGGCGGTCGGTACCATCAAGAGCCGGGTGAGCCGTGCCCGGTTCCGGTTGACCGAGGCGCTCGGCATGAAGGGCTGCGTCGATATCGGCGCCGACGCCGTCACGCGCGCGGCGCTCGATCGCCCGTGACGGCCTCCACCACACGATTCGTACCTATCGATCATCCGAACGGAACGCATCGAAATCGATGCTGATCGACGCGACCGCCTTCCCGTCGAACGCTTGCTCGACCGTTATGTTGTCTTCACACTCGCCTTTTCGGCGGGCCGCGAGGGAAGCGAACCGTCAGATCGACGTTCCCAGAGGATTTCGTGCCGAGCAGCAACCTGACATGGCAGGCGTTCCAGCCGCGTGAGGCGCGGTGGTCGCTCCTCGGCCAGAGGCCTGCGATCGCTTGGCTGACGGGTTTTTCGGGATCGGGAAAATCGACGATCGCCAACGCTGTCGATCGGGCGCTCGCCAGCCAGAAGCGGCACAGCATGGTGCTCGACGGCGACAACCTCCGCCATGGCCTCAACCGCGATATCGGCTTCAGCGCCGAGGACCGGGCCGAGAACATTCGCCGTGCTGCCGAGGTCGCCCGCCTCATGGCCGAGACCGGGCTCATCGTCATCGTCTCGCTGATCTCGCCCTTCGGCGCGGAGCGCGATGGCGCGCGGCTCGCAGCCGGCGACATCCCGTTCCTCGAAGTGTTCATCGATACGCCGCTCGCCGTCTGCGAGGAGCGCGATCCAAAGGGCCTCTACGAGAAGGCGCGCGCCGGGAGCATCCCCGACTTCACCGGCATCTCGTCGCCCTACGAGGTTCCTCGGGTGCCGGATCTGCGCATCACGACGCGCGTCGAGACCGTGATGGAATCGGCGCAGCCGCTGATCGCAGCACTGCTGAAGCTGTCGACCGTGCCGGCCTGAAGCGGATCGCTCGCGACGTCAGACGTCCCGCAATTCGTCATCGAGAAAGGCGCGGACGTCGGCCGCATCGATGCCGGGCGCGATGAAGCTCCGGCCGATGCCGCGGGCGAGGATGAAGGTCAGTCGTCCCTCGCGCACCTTCTTGTCCTGCGCCATGGCGTCGAGAAGTGCCGACGCGTCACCGCATCCACCCGGCACCTGGGCCAGCCGCGTCGGCAGGCCGGCCAGCGCCAGGTGGTTGGCGACGCGGCCCGCATCCTGTCCCGGGCAGAGGCCGAGACGCGCCGAGAACCGGAAGGCGAGGGCCATTCCGATCGCGACGCCCTCGCCATGGACGAGCCGGGCCGAATCGTAGCCCGTCAGGCGCTCCAGGGCGTGTCCGAAGGTGTGGCCGAGGTTGAGCAGGGCGCGCTCTCCGTCCTCGCGCTCGTCGCGCACCACGACGCCGGCCTTCGAGCGGCAGCAGATCGCCACCGCCTCATCGCGCTCCGGTCCGCCGGAGAAGATGCCGGACCAATTCGTCTCGCACCAGTCGAAGAAGCCGGAATCGTTGATCAGGCCGTACTTGGCGACCTCGGCATAGCCCGCCCGCATCTCGCGCGCGGACAGGGTATCGAGGGTGCCGGTGTCGGCCAGCACGAGGCGCGGCTGGTGGAAGGCGCCGATCAGATTCTTGCCGAGGGGCGAATTGATGCCGGTCTTGCCGCCGACGGAGGAATCGACCTGGGCGAGCAGGCTCGTCGGCGCCTGGACGAAGCGCACCCCGCGCCGGAGCGAGGCCGCCGCGAACCCGGCGAGGTCGCCGACCACGCCGCCGCCGAGCGCCACCACGAGATCGCCGCGCTCGATCCGGTGCCCGAGCAGGCCGTCGCAGACCTGGGCGAAGGTCGCGTAGCTTTTCGAGGCTTCGCCGGGCGTGACGCTGACGATGCCCGAGCGCAGGCCCGCCGCCTCCAGCGCGTCCCGGACGCGCTCGGAATAGAGGGCGGCAACCGTGTCGTCCGTGACGATGGCAGCCGCCCTGCCGCCGAGCGCCGCGATCCGCGCACCGGCTTCGTCGAGCAGCCCGCGGCCGATGACGATGTCGTAGTCGCGGCCCTGGTCGAGGGGCACGTGGACGATCAAGCGTTCGCTCATTCTCTCAACTCACTGGCCCGAATGGCCTATACAATGATGCGGGAAAGCAAAATCCGGTTTTCCGAAAACATCATGCGATAACAAGAACCTAGAGCGTTCTGCTTCCTTGAAGAAGCAGCACCCTCTATTGCGCGGCGACGCGGTGGGCCGGCGGGTTCAGGCAGACGTCGAGGGCTTCCAGCACGTCCTGCACCACGCGGTCGTGCGAGACCTCGCGGGAGAGCACCATGACGTCGGCCTGCCCGTAGACCGGATGGCGCACCGCCATGAGTTCGCGCATCGTGGCTTCGGGGTCGGCCGTCTGCAGCAGGGGACGCGTGTTGCGTTTCTTCACGCGCCGCATCAGCACGTCGAGCTCCGCCCGAAGCCAGACCGAAACGGCGCTCTCGGTGATCCGTTCGCGGGTCGTCTCGCGCATGAAGGCGCCACCGCCCGTGGCGAGCACCATGGGACCCTGGCGCAGAAGCCGGGAGATCACACGCTCCTCGCCCTCGCGAAAACTCGCCTCGCCGTAGATGGCGAAAAGATCGGTGATGGTGAGGTTCGCGGCGGCCTCGATCTCGGAATCGGCGTCCTTGAACATCAGGCCGAGGCGGCTGCCGAGCCGTCGCCCGACCGTACTCTTGCCGGCGCCCATCAGGCCGACGAGCACGATGGAGCGCGCGCCGAGGGCGCGGCGGATGCGCGCCTCGATCGGGTCTTCGGCATCTGAGCCCGTGGCCTCAGGGTCGGTCATTCGGCGGTCATAGACGGTTTTCGAGAGCGGGCGAAGCGCCTCGCCAAGCTCTGCTGTGGCTTCCTGGACCTTGCCTTCCCGGGCGACGCATGGGACCAGAACTCCCTGGTCCGAAACGCGCAACCGGCTCTGCCGGGCGCGATGGTGAGTTCGTCCGAAAGGTTCGCACGACGTGCCGTCCCTGTTCCGTTTCCTCGCGATCCTGGCCATCATCGCGGGCGCGATCTTCGCAGCCGTCTTCGCCCTGGCGACCTTCGTCGAGCCGACGCAGCGCGAGATGAGCGTGTCCATTCCGAATTCGAAACTCCAACCGGGCAACAAGTGAGCCCGATCCGTCCGGGAGCGTCACGGCCAGGCAGGCGCCCGGCGGCGGCTCCCTCGGCGGGCACGCGGGCTGAAGTTGCTACGGAAGCGCTGCCGGCGGACGCCGCGCAGCCGTATCTCGACATGCTGGCGGCCGAGCGCGGTGCCGCGGCCAACACGCTGGCGGCCTATCGGCGCGACCTCGACGACTATCTCAGGTATCTCTCGGACGCGGGCATCGATCCTGCCGAAGCCGAAGCCGCGACGGTGCGCGCCTACATCGCCGATCTCGAACCCCGTGGTCTGAAGGCCTCCTCGGCTGCGCGGCGGCTCTCATGCGTCCGCGGCTTCCACAAGTTCCTCTACGCGGAAGGATATTCGGAGGCCGATCCGAGTGCGCCGGTCGCCGGGCCACGGCGGGCTCAGACTCTGCCGAAGGTGCTTTCGATCGCCGAGGTCGACGGATTGCTGGCGGTCGCCCGCGCGCGTGTCGCCGCCGCCGAGAGCCGCATCGACGTGGCCAAAGCCAACAAGTTGCTCTGCCTGCTGGAGCTTCTCTACGCCACGGGCTTGCGCGTCTCGGAACTGATCGCTCTGCCGCGCTCGGCGGCCTCGACCCGCGAGCGCTTCCTCGTGGTGAAGGGCAAGGGCGGCCGCGAGCGGCTGGTGCCGCTCACCGACGTCGCCCGCGAGGCCATGCGTGAGCATCTCGCCCATGTGCCGGGGGAGGGGCCCTGGCTGTTTCCCGCCGACAGCGAGAGCGGGCATCTCACCCGGCAGGCCTTCGCGCGCGACCTCAAGGTGGCGGGGGCGGCCGCCGGCATCCGCGAGGACCGGATCTCGCCGCACGTACTGCGCCATGCCTTCGCCAGCCACCTGCTGCGCAACGGTGCGGATCTCCGTATCGTGCAGGAATTGCTGGGACACGCCGACATCTCGACCACGCAGATCTACACCCACGTCCTCGACGACCGCCTCAAGGGGATGGTCCGCGACCTGCACCCGCTGAACGACGGGTAACGGCGTGCCGCGAAGCGGCCGATCGCGGGAGCGCCTATGGCACCGGCGCCATCCTGCGATGATACCCGGAGCTTGAGCGGATGGCTGGAGCGGGATAGGCCGGCGCCAGCCACCGACATCTCGAAAAAACATGACCGCGTGGAAACAGGCCGTCGCGCGGGCCTTCGATCGTGCGCAGGACTACGACCGCGCCGCCATCATCCAGGCGAGCGTGGCCGAACGCCTCGCCGCGACCATCGCCGACGAGCCGCTGGCGCCGTCGCCCCGGACGCTCGAGATCGGTTGCGGCACAGGACTGCTGACAGAGGCCCTGCGCCAGCGTGTGGCAACCGGCTCGATGCTCGTCACCGACATCGCCCCGGCGATGCTGGCGCGCTGCCGGATGCGGATCGAGCCGGCCCACGGCCTTCGCTTCGCAGTGATGGACGGCGAGCGCCCCGCCGTGAATCCGGGGTTCGATCTCATCGTGTCGAGCCTTGCCGCGCAGTGGTTCGTCGATCTGGAGGGTGCGTTCGAACAGCTCGCCGGTCTGCTGCGGCCGGACGGCCTCCTCGCCGTCACGACGCTCGCCGCCGGCACCTTTCGCGAGTGGGAGCAGGCTCAGGGAGGCTCACACGGAATCGTCGCGACACCGGCCTATCCGACCATCCCTGCGTTACGAAACATGCGCTTCGCGGGCTGCCTCACCGAGATCCGGCTCGACACCCTGCACGAGGACCATGAGGACGGCGCGGCCTTCCTGCGCGCACTCAGGACGATCGGCGCTCAAACGCCGGCCGATCGCGCCGTGATCCGCTCCCCCGGTGCCCTGAGACGGGCGTTGCGCACCTTCGAGGCGCAAGGGTCGAGCGTTACCTACGCGGTCGCAACCTGCCTGATTCGTCGGATCGACCGCCCTGCGGGATAGAGCCGCCAACGCCTTTGCCGCGCCGTGAGGCCGGTTCGAGCCCCTGCGACGCCTCAACCTTCAATAGCTGTTTCTTGGCCAATTCACCGACAGATGGTGAAACCCCGCCAATCTCACGTTGCGTAAACGCATTCTTCGCTGTTGAGGAACAACAATCCCGGCAACGGACCGCCCATGGTCGGTGTGCAACGGACAGGCCGCGCCGGATGCGTCTCGATACGCCGACCCTCTTCCTGATGACGGTGGTCGTGACCTTCATGGTCGGCGTGCTCTTCCTGCTGTCGTGGGGGCAGTCCCGGCGGACGCGCGCGCTCGCAATCTGGGGCGTCGCACATCTCGGCGGAGCAGGAGCTTCGGCGCTGCTCTGCCTGCGCAACAGCATCCCCGACAGCCTCTCCGTCGGCTTCGGCAATGCGATGATGCTGGCGGCCTACGGCCTGATCTGGAGCGGGGTACGCGCCTTCGAAGGGCGGAAGCCGGCCTATCTCGTGGCGGTGTCCGGTGGCGTGCTCTGGGGCGCCGCCTGCTTGGTGCCGGCCTTCTACGGCTCGCTTGCGGCCCGCATCATGCTCGCCTCCTCCGTCGCCGGGCTTTTCTGCGCCCTTTGCGCCGGGGAGATCTGGCGCGGGCGTCGCGAGCCGTTGGCCTCTCGCTGGTCGGCGATCGTACTGATGGCAGCCTATGCGCTGCTCTATTGGGTGCGGGTGCCACTCGCCGTGTTCGCGCCGCTGCCGCCCTCGACGCGCTCGCAGGATTCTCCCTGGCTCGCCATCCTGTGCTTCGCCGGCGTGCTGTTCACGATGGCCATCGCGTTCGTGTTCATGGCGATGACCAAGGAACGGGCCGAGCTGAAGCAACGCCTCGCCGCCGAGACCGATTCCCTCACCGGGCTCGCCAACCGGCGCGCCTTCGTCGGCCGGACGCAGATCCATCTCGGAGGCCGGGTCCAGCCGGTGGCGCTGATCCTGTTCGATCTCGATCACTTCAAGACGATCAACGACACCTACGGTCACGCCGTCGGCGACGGCGTGCTCCTCGCCTTCGGCCACGCCGCCAACGCCGTGCTGCCGGCGGGCGCCCTGCTCGGACGCATGGGCGGCGAGGAATTCGCCTGCGTCCTCGTCGGTTGCGAGGCGGAAGCGGCCGCACGGGCCGCCGAGCAGGTCCGCACCACCATCGCCAAGATCGCGCTCGCCGCCTATCCGCGCCTGAAAATCCGCGTCAGCGCCGGAGTCGCCGTGACACAGCCGGGCCAGGCCGGCAGCTTCGACGACCTGATGCGCCGGGCCGATGCCGCGCTCTACGGGGCCAAGGATGCCGGTCGCGACCGGGTCGTGACGGCGCTGGCGCTGGCGGCCTGAGCCTCCCGGCAGGCCTCGCGCTGGCCCGCTTTCATCTGGCAACGACAAAGAGGCAGCAGCAGGTCGAAATCCGGCAGGAAGTCCGTGTCGTGGGATACATCACAAATATCCGGCGCCGATGTCATCGGCGAAATTAGACAGTTGGAATTGCAAACTGTAAAAATCTGAATCCGATTGCCATATATCGCGCCCCGTACCGATAGATCCGGGAGTTATTCCGGCTAAAAATCGGAGCTTTCTCAAATTACGGATGCGGTTTCACGGCGACACGGTGTTTGCGCCGGGGGCGCGCGTTCCCGCTTCCTGTGCCCCTTCACCCTCGCTACAACCTCCCTCCAGGGCCGAGCTTGGGCGGGGGACGGCAATGGCGGGCAGGGGTCACACTGGCGGGACGACGGGCTCGGGCCAAGGTCTCGAACGCAGTCTCGAAAACCGCCATATCCAGATGATGGCGCTCGGCGGCGCCATCGGCACCGGATTGTTCATGGGCTCGGGCAAGACCATCTCGGTCGCCGGCCCCTCGATCCTGCTGGTCTACCTGATCATCGGCCTGATGCTGTTCTTCGTGATGCGGGCGCTCGGCGAGCTCTTGCTCTCGAACCTCGCCTACAAGTCCTTCACGGATTTCGCCGACGACCTTCTCGGGCCCTGGGCCGGCTTCTTCACCGGCTGGACCTACTGGTTCTGCTGGATCGTGACGGCCATCGCCGAGGTCGTCGCCATAGCGGCCTACGCGAAGTTCTTCTTTCCCGACCTACCGAGCTGGATCCCGGCGCTGGTCTGCGTCGGGCTGCTGCTGAGCCTCAACCTCGTCAACGTGCGGGCCTTCGGCGAGCTCGAATTCTGGTTCGCGATGATCAAGATCGTCGCGATCCTGGCGCTGATCTTCGTCGGCATCGCGCTGGTCGCCACCGGCTTCACCGCGCCCTCGGGGGCGAAGGCGGACCTCGCCAACATCACCCGAGACGGGCTGTTCCCGACGGGAATTTCCGGGTTCTTCGCCGGGTTCCAGATCGCGGTCTTCGCCTTCGTCGGGATCGAGCTCGTCGGCACCACGGCGGCCGAGACGCGCGATCCAGAGACGACCCTGCCGCGCGCCATCAACGCGATCCCGATCCGCATCCTGCTGTTCTATCTCGGCGCCCTCGCCGTGATCATGGCGGTGACGCCCTGGAAGACGCTGAGCGCCGACAAGAGCCCCTTCGTCGAGCTGTTCGTGCTGGCCGGGCTGCCGGCGGCGGCGGCCTTCGTCAATCTCGTGGTGATGTCCTCGGCGGCCTCATCGGCCAACAGCGGCATCTTCTCGACGAGCCGCATGCTCTACGGCCTCGCGGGAAAAAGCGATGCGCCGGCCGCCTTCGGCAAGCTGTCGTCGCAGCGTGTGCCCTCGAACGGTCTCTACTTCACCGGGCTCTGTCTGCTCGGTGGCGTGCTGCTGGTCTACCTCGTGCCCGATCTCGGCACCGCCTTCACGCTGGTCACCACGCTCTCGGCCGTGCTGTTCATGTTCGTGTGGGCGATCATCCTGTGTTCGTATCTCGCCTACCGCCGGACCAGGCCGGCACTGCACGCCCGCTCGGCCTACAGGATGCCCATGGGCGTCGTCATGTCCTATGTCTGCCTTGCGTTCTTCGCTTTCATCCTCGTGCTGTTGACGCTGGAGAGCGATACCCGGATGGCGCTGCTGGTCTCGCCGGCCTGGTTCGCGGTGCTGGGCGGGGCTTGGGCAATCCAGCGTTCGCGGCGCGCCGTTCCGGCCTGAGCACTTTCCGGCGGGAAATCGGCGTAATTCGACCACGCTGCACGGCGAATCTGCTCGATCGAAGACGCAACCCGGCATAAAGCCGCGGACGATCGACGGGGGAATGACCATGCGGGGCAGAACGGCGCGGTTCGGCGGTCGGGTGCTGGCAGCCGCCCTGTTGGCGTGTTTCGTCACATCGCCCCGCGCAGAGACGACCGACGCGCGCATCGAGGCACTCCTCGAAAAAATGACGCTGGAAGAGAAGGCGGGGCAGCTCAACCTCGTCTCGCTCGAGCCCGGATTCGACCCCGAGAGCGTCCGGCGCGGCGAAGTCGGCGCCGTCATCAACTTCTCCAACCAGAATCTCGCCTCCAATATCGATGGCTATGCCCGCACCTCACGGCTCGGCATCCCGCTGCTGATCTCGCTGGATATCGTCCACGGCTACCGCACGGTGTTTCCGCTGCCGATCGGCATGGCCGCGAGCTTCGATCCGGATCTCGTCCGGCGTGCGACGGCAGCCGCCGCCCGCGAGACCCTGGCAGCCGGCATCAACTGGTCCTTCGCGCCGATGGCCGACGTCGCCCGCGACCTGCGCTGGGGCCGCATCGTCGAGGGGCTCGGTGAGGATACCTGGCTCACCGGCCAGCTCACCGCGGCCCAGGTCGAGGGGTTTCGCGACGGTGGCGTCGCTTCGACCCTGAAACATTTCGCCGGCTACAGCGCCGTCTATGGCGGGCGCGACTACGACGTCACCTGGGTGGCTCCGACCGAGCTCTACGACACGCATCTGCCGCCGTTCCGCGCCGGCATCCGGGCCGGGGCCGATTCCGTCATGACTGCGCTCACCGCCCTCAACGCCGTGCCGACCACTGCCGACGGCCACCTCATGACGCAGATCCTGCGCCGCGAGCTGGGCTTCAAGGGCGTCGTCATCGCCGATTGGGAGGCCGTCGCCAGCCTGATCAAGCACGGCGTCGCCGCAGACGGCGCCGAGGCGACCCGCAAGGCGTTTGCCGCCGGCGTCGACATGGACATGACCAGCGGCCTGTTCGTGAAGCACCTGCCCGAGGAGGTCCGCGCCGGACGAATCTCGCAGGCCTCCCTCGACGATTCCGTGCGCCGCGTGCTGCGCCTCAAATTCGGTCTCGGGCTGTTCGACCGGCCGGTGCTCGACCCAGTCACCGCGGAGGGTCGCCTGCTGACGCCGGAGACACGCGCCGTCGCCCGCGAAGCGGCGCGCGGCAGCTTCGTGCTGCTGAAGAACGAAAAGAACCTGCTGCCGATCGACCCGAAAATCGTAAAGCGCATCGCGCTGGTCGGCCCCTTCGCCGACGCGCAATGGGACCAGGTCGGCCCGCACGAGGGCAATGGGCAGGTCGGCGACGTGATCTCGATCCGCACCGGCCTGACCGAGCGCGCGGCCAAGGCCGGGATCGTCCTCGACTATGCCCGCGGCTGCGACCGCACCTGCGCCGACCGGTCCGACTTCCCGAAGGCGATCGAGGCGGCCAAGGCTGCCGACATCGTCGTCGCCGTGGTCGGCGAAGGCCGCGACCAGTCCGGCGAGGGCTCGTCGCGAGCCTATCTCGGTATGCGCGGTGTGCAGCAGGACCTGATCAAGGACCTCGCCGCCACCGGCAAGCCGCTGTTGCTGCTCGTCTTCGGCGGCCGTCCGGTCGAGTTGCACGAGGCGATCGACCGTGCGCAGGCGGCGATGATGATCTGGATCCCCGGCACCGAGGGCGGCCCCGCAGTGGCCGAGACGCTCTTCGGCGATGCAGACCCCTCCGGAAAGATGCCGCTGAGCTGGCCACGCACCGTCGGCCAGCTGCCGCTGACCTACGACCGCCGCGCGGGAGGACGCCCGCATATCGACGGCGCCCGGTGGACGCTGGGCTACAACGACGAGACCATCTCGGCCCGTTTCCCCTTCGGCTACGGCCTGACCTACACGAGCTTCGCCTACGGTGATCCGGAGGTGCTGACCCCGAAGGTCGGCGTCGGCGACCGCTACGAGGCGGCGCTGGAAGTGAAGACAACTGTGACCAACACCGGCACCCGGTCCGGCCGCACGGTGGCGCAACTCTACCTCAACCAGCCCGTGGCGAGCCGCAGCCGGCCGCTGCGCCTCCTGAAGGGCGCGGTGCCGCTGGTGCTGGCGCCCGGAGAAACGAAGGTCGCAAGTTTCCGTATTCCCTCGCGCAATCTCGGCTTCCACGAGGCCGACGGCACGCTGGTGGTGGAGGCGGGCGGCTACCGCGTCTTCGTCGGTGAGGATTCGGATGCCGCGAAGAGTGCGGATTTCGCGGTCGAGACCGGCTGGCGCGGGCCGCCCGGCAATGTCGAGGCGAGCAGTCGATAGCGCCAGCGGCCGGGGCTGGAGACGCGCGCGCGCGTCTCCATATTCCTTGGATGACCGACAGACCCGATCCCAAGACCGATGCCAGCGCGGAGGGTGCACGCGCCCGCGCCCACGGCCGCCCGAAGGATTCGTGCCCTTATCCAGCCGAGTCACCGGAGCGCCGCTCGTGGTTCGAAGGCTACGACGGCCTGCCTGCCGACCGCGCCCCGGACTTGCCGCTCGAAAACGGCTGAGTACGTTTGTGAACGACCTCGGCCGTTCGACGCTTGACGCCCCCGATTCGTGCGAACTAAAAAGAACAAATAGCGAACATACGAATCACGGAGAACGGCCATGCGGGAAGAGCGACTGAGGACGCTGGACAGTCTGCGCAGCACTCCGGCCATCACCTTGAGTGCTTGGCGCGGCCGGTCCGGCCGGCGCTACGTCGTCGGAATCCACGATCTGGCCGAGCCGGACCTGATGGAGATGGACGATGCCGTGGTGATCGCCGTGCGACGCGACGGCGCCGGTATCGCCCAACCCGTGTCGGTGACGAGTTCCGGAATCGGCCCGCGCGAGCGGCTCATGCAGGGCTGGCTGGCCCATGTGGCACGCAGCGGCGCCACCGAGATGCATATCCATCGTTTGGCCGAGGGTGAGGACGGGCGCCGCGCCGTGATCGAGGATCTGGACATTCGGCCGGTCACGCAGAACTGATCGGCCGGCGTCACGACGGACGGTCCGCTCCGGTCCTCGCCCTTGCGCCAACGGGCTCCTGTCTCCAAAGACGGGCCGCCCGCGACGCGGGGTACGCAGCGAGGGACAATGATGGCGCAGGGACCGCACCCCAGGACGGAGCCGACGCAGCCCATCGGCAAGCGCCGCTCGCGGCTTGGATTGTTTCTCCCCTACATCCTGCTGCTCACGTTGGCGCTCGTCTGGTCCGCCGGCTGGTATTGGGTTCGCGGCAAGGCCGCCTCCGAGATGGATGCGTGGCGCGCGCGCGAGGCGGCGGCCGGGCGCAACTGGACCTGCGCCGACCGTTCGATCACCGGCTATCCGTTCCGGATCGAATTGCGTTGCGCCTCCTTGAAATTCGCGCGCTCCGATGGCGGCTTCAGCCTCGGGCCGCTGACGGTGCTGGTGCAGGTCTATCAGCCGCGCCACGCGATCCTGGAGGCGACCGGGCCTTTCCACGTCGAGCAGGGCGATCTCATCGGCGATGTGAACTGGACTGCACTGGAAGGCAGCTTCCATGGCGCATCGGACGGATTCGTGCGGGCCTCGCTCGTCGTCGACGGGCCGAAGGGCAGCATAAGCGGGGGCGAGCCCGGTCCGATCGACTTCGCCGCGAAACATCTGGAACTGCACGCACGGCCGACTCCCGGCCGCTTCGAATCCGACGGTGCCGTCGATCTCAACCTGCGCCTGACCGACGGGACGTTTCCGCAGCTCGATCCGCTGTTCGGCAACGCCGATCCGGTGGAGGCGTCCCTCGACGCCACCTTGGAGCGCGCCACCGTGCTGCGCACCCGCGCCATCGAGAAGGAACTCGAAGCCTGGCGGCTGGCCGAGGGGCAGCTCGACATCACCGCACTCTCGCTGGTGAAGGGGAACCGCCGGCTTCAGGCGAAGGGCGAAGTCGGGCTGGACGAGGCGCATCGGCCGGAAGGTCAGTTCGACGTCCGCGCCGCCGGGCTCGGCGACCTGATCGGCCAGATCATGGGCAAGCGCTTCGGCAACGACCGGGGCGCGCTGATCGGCAACCTCGTCGGCCAGTTCCTCGGCGGCATGAAGCGGCGCGATCCCGAGGGTGAGGCCGGGCCGGGGCAGGGGGACGCCTCCCTGCAGCCGCTTCCCACCGTGAAGCTCGCAGGCGGCCGCCTCATGCTCGGCCCCTTCGCGATCCCGAACGTGGCGCTGCCTCCGCTCTATTGAGTGCTCGCCGACCGGGCGGATGCGGGTTCGCCGTCGGAAAACGCGACGCGGATCCGAGTTCAACCAGGGTTGGCGGCGTCTTCGTCGGAGCGTAGACAGAGCCCAGTCCGCGGATCTCCGAACAAAGTCTCATGAGCCGAGAAGACCAGGCCGTCGCCGCCAGCAATCGGCGCTCGCCAGAGCCGCCCATCCATGGCCCGGAGGATTTCGAGGGAATGCGCCGCGCCGGCCGACTGACGGCGGAAGCGCTCGACATCCTCGTCGAGGCGACCCAGCCCGGCGTCACCACCGAGCATCTCGACAGACTCGCCTATACTTTCGCGATGGATCACGGCGCCTATCCGGCATCGCTGCTCTATCGCGGCTATCCGAAGTCGATCTGCACCTCGATCAACCACGTCGTCTGCCACGGCATCCCCAACGACAAGCCGCTGCGCGACGGTGACATCGTCAACCTCGACATCTGCCTGATCCTCGACGGCTGGCACGGCGATTCGAGCCGCATGGCCTATGTCGGCGAGGTGCCGCGCAAGGCCCAGCGCTTGTGCGAGATCACCTACGAGTCGTTGATGCGCGGCATCCGGGCGATCCGGCCCGGCGGCTCGACCAACGACATCGGCCACGCCATCCAGTCCTACGCGGAGGCCGAGCGCTGCTCGGTGGTGCGCGATTTCTGCGGCCATGGCCTCGGCCGCGTCTATCACGACGCGCCGACCATCCTGCACTACGTCGAGGCGAGCTACGACGTGCCGCTGAAGCCCGGTCAGTTCTTCACCGTCGAGCCGATGATCAATCTCGGCCGGCCCGCCGTGAAGGTGCTCGCCGACGGCTGGACCGCCGTGACCCGCGACCGTTCGCTGTCCGCCCAGTTCGAGCACACCGTCGCGGTCACCGAGACCGGCTACGAGATTTTCACGCTGTCGCCGAAGGGGCTCGACCAGCCGGTTCCGCAGGACTGATCGTCTCCGATGACGCGCCGGCCGCCGCTGCCCGATCTGCTGGCCCCGGTCACGGCCGAGGAGCCGCATTACCACGGCCACCGCGACCGCCTGCGCGCCCGCTTCGCCGAGTCCGGGGCCGATGCGTTGGCCGATTACGAACTGCTCGAACTCGTCCTGTTCCGTGCGATCCCGCGCCGCGACGTCAAACCGCTCGCAAAGGCGCTGATCAGGCGTTTCGGTTCCTTCGCCGAGGTCATCGGCGCCGAGCCGTCGCGGCTCGCGGAGATCGACGGGATCGGGCCTGGCGTGATCGCAGACCTCAAGCTAATGGAAGCGGCCGGCCGCCGGCTCGCGCGGGGTGCCATCGCGGAGCGGCCGCTGGTGACCTCCTGGAGCGCCCTCATCGAGTACCTGCGCGCCACGATGGCCTTTTCGGCGCGGGAGGAATTCCGGCTGCTGTTCCTCGACAAGCGCAACCATCTCATCCGCGACGAGGTGCACGGGCGCGGCACCGTCGACCACACGCCGGTCTATGTCCGTGAGATCGCCCGCCGCGCCCTCGAACTCTCGGCCACCGCGGTCATCCTCGCTCACAACCACCCCTCCGGCGATCCGACGCCGTCGGGGGCCGACATCAGGATGACCCGCGAGATCGTCGCCGTCCTCGACCCGCTCGGCATCGTCGTGCACGACCACGTCATCCTCGGCCGCGAGGGTCACGCGAGCTTCAGGGGACTCAAGCTTCTCTGACCAAGCTTCTCCGTTAGTGTCGGTCTCGGGCCCTTTCCATGGCCTGCCTCTTGCCTAGGTGAACGGCGAGCCAAGCGATCGCGCGTCGGCATGCCAACGCGTCGTCCGATCGGCTTTTTGTCGTGTCGCAGGTTTCTGTCGGAAAGCCGCGGGGCACCTTTCCGGAACCTGCTGAGGGGAGACTTAGATGGCGCTGGCGAAAGCCTTCGACGAGATGACCGGGCCGGGCGATGCGCTCGCGGGGGCCGCCGTGCGCGACGCCTACGACGCCCTCAAGTCCTGGCTCGACACCACGCCGCCGGAGCATTTCAACACGCGCCGCAGCCAGGCCGAGATGCTGTTCCGGCGCATCGGCATCACCTTCGCCGTCTACGGCTCGAGCGATTCCACCGAACGGCTGATCCCCTTCGACATCATCCCGCGGGTGCTGACCAAGCCCGAATGGAGCTTCCTGGAGCGTGGGCTGAAGCAGCGCGTCACCGCGCTCAACATGTTCCTGAACGACATCTACGGTGCGGAGGAGTGCATCAAGGCGGGCGTGATCCCGGCCGACCTCGTCTACCGCAACCAGCACTACCAGATGGAGATGCGCTCCTTCCGGGTGCCGCACGACCTCTACGTCCACATCGCCGGGATCGACATCGTCCGCACCGGCGAGAACGACTTTTTTGTTCTGGAAGACAACGCCAGGACGCCGTCCGGCGTCTCCTACATGCTGGAGAACCGCGAGGTCATGCTCCGGCTGTTCCCGGAGCTGTTCTCGCGCCACCGCGTCGCACCGGTCGAGAACTATCCGGACGAGCTTCTGGCGACGCTCCGCAGCCTCGCCCCGCAATCGGCCACGCGCGATCCCACCGTCGTGCTGCTCACCCCCGGACGCTACAACTCGGCCTTCTACGAGCATTCCTTCCTGGCCGACAAACTCGGCGTCGAACTGGTGGAGGCGACCGACCTCTTCACCAAGGACGACGTCGTCTACATGCGCACCACCGAGGGGCCGCGCCGGGTCGACGTGATCTATCGCCGGCTCGACGACGACTTCATCGATCCGCTGGTGTTCCGCCCCGATAGCGTGCTCGGTGTGCCGGGGCTGATGAACGCCTACGAGCGCGGCAACGTCACGTTGTCGAACGCGGTCGGCACCGGCATCGCCGACGACAAGGCGGTCTACAGCTACATGCCGGAAATCGTGAAGTTCTTCACCGGCGAGGAGCCGATCCTTCACAACGTGCCGACCTATCGCTGCCGCGAGAAGGAGGCGTTCTCCTACGTCATGGACAACCTCAAGGACCTCGTGGTGAAGGAGGTCAACGGCTCGGGCGGCTACGGCATGCTCGTCGGCCCGCACGCCACGCGGCGCGAGATCGAGGAGTTCGGGCGCCGGCTGAAGCACGCCCCCGACGGCTTCATCGCCCAGCCGACGCTCTCGCTCTCGACCTGCCCGACCTTCGTCGCCTCCGGCGTCGCCCCGCGCCACGTCGACCTGCGGCCCTTCGTGCTCGCCGGCGCCGACGAGATCCGCATCGTGCCCGGCGGTTTGACGCGCGTCGCGCTCAAGGAGGGTTCGCTCGTGGTGAATTCCAGCCAGGGCGGCGGCACCAAGGACACCTGGGTGCTCGACGCTTGAGCAGCCCGCGGCCTTTTCGGGCGCCCAGCCGCCGAGCGCGCAGTTCTCATGCGCGAATAGCCGGCGAGTGCACATTTTGCGAGCAGGCGTGCGTCGCAGAGGTGGCGATCCCCGCCGTCTCTTGCGATGACGCCACGCTCTTCCCCTTCGACGCCGGCCCGTTTCGGCCGGAAGCGACCGTGATCTGAGCCATGCTGTCCCGTACCGCCGACAACCTCTACTGGCTTTCGCGCTATGCCGAGCGCGCCGACTTCGTCGCGCGCATCCTCGACGCCGCGCACCGTCTCGCCGCGCTGCCGTCGAGTTACGGCGGGCGCGAGTCGAACGAGTGGGCCTCGGCGCTGGCTTCCACCGGCGACGCCGACGAGTTCAAGAAGCACTACGATGCGGTCAACGAACACACGGTCTGCGACTTTCTCGCCTTCTCGCGCCATAATCCGTCCTCGATCCGCTCCTGCATCGAGACGGCCCGCGAGAACGCCCGGTCGATCCGCACGGCGCTCACCACCGAGATGTGGGACGCGATCAACGGGGCGTGGCTCGAGCTTCGCAACTACGAGGGCCGCGATCTCACGCGGGACGAGTTTTCGCATTTCCTCGACTGGGTGAAGCAGGTCTCGCTGGCCTTCGACGGCTCGGCCTACCGGACCATGCTGAGGAACGACGGCTATTGGTTCACGCGGCTCGGTACCGCGATCGAGCGGGCCGACAACACCGCCCGCATCCTCGACGTGAAGTACCAGATCCTGTTGCCAGCCTCGGAACGGATCGGCGGCAGCCTCGACTACTTCCAGTGGACCACGATCCTGCGCGAGGTCTCGGCCTTCAACGCCTATCACTGGGTCTATCGCGAGAGCATCAAGCCACTGCTGGTCGCGGATTTGCTCATCCTGAATAGACAGATGCCGCGCTCGCTCACCAACTGCCTCGGCATGCTGGTGGAACATCTCGACTTGATCGCCGATTCCTACGGTCGTCGCGGCGAGAGCCAGCGGCTCGCTAGCAACCTGCGCGCCCACCTCCTCGGTGCGGATATCGACCGGATCTTCGCCTCCGGCCTGCACGAGTTCATCGAGCACTTCATCGGCGAGAACAACAAGCTCGGGGCCGCGATCAGCGAGCAGTATCTGGTGTAGATTCGTTCGCGATTCGTCTCTCGCTTTTCCTTATCGACGCATCCGGGACCAAGGCATGCGCATCCGCGTCCTCCACGACACGATCTACACCTATGAGCAGCCTGCCCGTGGCCTGATCCAGGTGTTGCGGCTGACCCCACGCGACCATGACGGCCAGCACGTGCGCGAATGGCGCATCGAACCGTCGGTCGACGGCCGGCTGACCGCCCGCGAGGATGGCTTCGGCAACATCGTCCACTGGTTCACCGCCGACGACGCGGCCGAGGCCCTGACCGTGCGCGTCACCGGCGAGGTCGAGACCTTCGACACCAGCGGCATCGTGCGTGGCGGTGTCGAACGGCTACCCGAACCGTTCTACCTGCGCGATACGTCGCTCACCCTGCCGAGCGCCGAAATCCAGGCCTTCGCGGGCAAGGCCACCGCGGGCGGCGACCAGTCGAGGCTGTCGGTCCTGCATCGGCTGCTCGAAGCGGTGCACGAGCGCATCGAATTCGAGCCGGGGCCGACCAGTGCCAGCACGACGGCCATGGAATCCTTCGAGGTCGGCAAGGGCGTTTGCCAGGACCTCGCGCATATCTTCATCGCGGCGGCGCGCCACCTGGAAATTCCGACCCGCTACGTCTCCGGCTACTTCCTCCATGACGACGACGGCGAGGATCCGAGCGCAGGCCATGCCTGGGCCGAGGCACTGCTGCCCGATCTCGGTTGGATCGGCTTCGATGCGGCCAACGGCGTCTCGGCGACCGAGGCGCATGTGCGTGTCGCGATCGGCCTCGACTATCTCGGAGCGGCCCCGATCCGTGGCAGCCGCGTCGGCGGCGGTACCGAAAAGCTGGAGGTGCGGCTGAAGGTCGACGAGCCTCAGCGGGGCCAGAGCCAGACGCAGAGCCAAGGCACGCAGAGACAGTCGCAGGGCTGAGGGGCAGGGCCGGATCGGCCCTCCACACCGCTTGAAACGGCACATTGCGAAAGATCGCCTTGCGTCGCGGCGGCACGACATGCGAACGGGACGCCCGCTTACCCCGTGACGAGGTCTCTCTCGCGATGACTTACTGCGTCGGAGTCCTGGTCGAGGACGGTCTCCTCATGATCGCCGATACCCGCACCAATGCGGGCCTCGACGACATCTCGACCTACCGCAAGCTTCATCTGTTCAATGCGCCGGGCGAGCGGGTGATCATGCTCGCCTCGGCCGGCAACCTGTCCGTGACGCAGACCGTCGTGAGCATGTTGCGTGAGGGCGTCGACGACATCGAGGGCGAGGAGCCGGAGAAGCTCGCCGACGCGCCGACCATGTTCAAGGCGGCTCAGCTCGTCGGCCGTGCGATCCGGCAGGTCCGCAAGATCGAGCATGACGGCTTCGAGCAGGCCAAGATCCGCTTCGAGGTGTCGTTCCTTCTCGGCGGCCAGATCGGCACCGACGAGATGCGGCTGTTCATGGTCTACTCGGCCGGCAACTTCATCGAGTGCGGGCACGACTCACCCTTCCTGCAGATCGGCGAGCACAAATACGGCAAGCCGATCCTCGACCGGGCCGTGACGGCGAAGCTCGATCTCTACGACGCCCTGAAGGTCGCGCTGGTCTCGATGGATTCGACCATGCGGTCGAATCTCGGCGTCGGCCTGCCGATCGACATCGCCGTGGTGCGCCGCGACGCCCTGACGCTCGAAGTCGACCACCGGATCGAAGCCGGCGAGCCCTACTTTCACGATCTTCGCGAGCGCTGGTCGGCGGCGTTGCGCGCAGCGCACCGCGCGATCCCGCGCCCGCCCTACGGACCGGCTGCCGTCAAATAGCCGGCGGCCTTTGATCTCCGACGGGCGAGGGCGCATACCGGTCGCAACGGATGCAACCGGGATCGGGAGGGCGGGACGGATGGTGACACGGGGCTTTTCGGGCCGCCCGCCGGCGGCCGAGATCGCCGAGCGCCTGCCGCCGGGCCAGTACCTCACCGACGACTTTCCGGTCCTGCAGCTCGGCCCGACTCCGCGGGTCACCGAGGAGACCTGGAGCTTCACCCTTCGCGACGGTCCCAAGCCCCTCAAGCGCTGGACCTGGAGCGAGTTCGCCAAGCTGCCGCGTACGCGCTGGAAGGGCGACATCCATTGCGTCACCAAGTGGTCGAAGTTCGACACCGCCTGGGCCGGCGTGAGCGTCGACGACATTCTGAGCGATGCCGGCGTCACTGCGCCCACCGCCTTCACCCTGTTCGAGGGCTTCGACGACTACACCACCAACGTTCCGTTCGCCGATCTCACCGGTGGCAAGGCCATTGTCGCGACCTCCTATGAGGGCAAGCCGATCCCGCCCGATCACGGCGGCCCGGCGCGCCTCCTCGTGCCGCACCTCTATTTCTGGAAAAGCCCGAAATGGGTGAAGGGCCTGCGCTTCACCAGGAAGGACGAAGGCGGTTTCTGGGAGCTGCGCGGCTATCACATGTACGGCGACCCCTGGCGCGAGCAGCGCTTCACCGGAGATTGACGCGTGGCCGCCGAGAAGATGCCCTGGCGGACCGCCCGGATCGGCGCGATCGCGCCGGTGACGCCGCGGGTGAAGAGTTTTCGGTTCGAGGGGCTGGAGGGCCGGCACCGTGCCGGCCAGCACGTCGAGGTGCGGCTCACCGCGCCGGACGGCTACAGCGCGCAGCGCAGCTACTCCATCGCCTCAGCACCCGGCGACGCCGCCGGCCTCGAACTCATGATCGAGGGGCTGGAGGAGGGCGAGGTCTCGAGCTACTTCGCCGGCATCGCGGAGGTCGGCGACGAAGTCGAGCTGCGCGGGCCGATCGGCGGATCGTTCGTCTGGTCGCCGGAGGACGAGGGCCCCGTGCTGCTCATCGGCGGCGGTTCCGGCGTGGTTCCGCTGCTCTCAATGCTGCGGGCACGTTTCTCGGCCCGCAGCGAGACCCCGATGCTGCTGATCTATTCAGTGCGCAACGCCGCCGAAGCGATCGCCCGTGAGGAATTGCAGATACGGGCGCGCGACGAGCCGGGCTTCGATCTCACGCTCCTCACCACCCGCGAAGGTGCCACCGCCGGGCGCCGGGTCGACCGGGTCATGATCGAGACCGCACTCGACCACGTCGGCAAGCCGCGCCACGTTTTCGTGTGCGGCAGCAATGGTTTCGTCGGATCGGTGTCGGATCTGCTGGTGGATGCCAGCGTGAAGCCGTCGATCATCCGGACGGAGCGGTTCGGCGGCTGAGGTCTTCAGCCTTCCAATCGCCGAGCCACATCCTCCGCCAGCGACAACGCCGAAGTCAGCCCCGGGCTCTCGATCCCGAAGAGCTGGACCAGCCCGGGCATGCGATGCTCGGCCGGCCCGTCGACGAGAAAATCCGCGGCCGGCTCGCCCGGGCCGCTGAGCTTGGGACGGATGCCGGCGTAGTCCGGCGTCAGGCGCCCGTCGGGCAGCGCAGGCCAATAGCGCCGGATCGCCGCCTCGAACATCGCGGCCATCTCGGGCTCGACCGCATAATCTGGCGTCTCGACCCAGGCGACGTCGGGACCGAAGCGCACGCGGCCGGCAAGATCGAGGGTGAGGTGGATGCCGAGCCCGCCCTCGACCGGGGCCGGATAGATCAGCCGGGTGAAGGCGGGCTTGCCGGTGCAGCCGAAGTAGCGGCCCTTGGCCAGCACCTGCCGCGGCACGCGCTCGGGCGGATAGCCTTCGATCCCGTGCGCCACGGACTGCGCGCCGAGTCCGGCCGCGTTGACGATCGCGTCGACGTCGAGGGTCCCGGGGCTGTCTCCGCCGAAGCGGACCCGCCAGCTGCCGCCCTCCCGGCGTGCCGATTCGATCGGTGTGCGCAGGGCGAGTGCGCCGCCGGCATCCTCGACCGCGCCGAGCAGCGACAGCATCAGGGCGTGGCTGTCGACGATGCCGGTGGCCGGCGATTCCAGCGCGGCGACACAGGCGAGGTTCGGCTCGAGGCGCCGGGCCTCGCCGGCCTCCAGCAGCCTCAGGCCCTCGACGCCATTGGCGAGGCCCCTGGCATGGATCGCCTCGATCCCCGCGCGCTCCTCCTCGGAGACCGCGACGATCAGCTTGCCGCAGGCGCGGTGCGGCACGCCGTGGCGCTCGCAGAAATCGTAGAGCAGCCGGCGTCCTTCGACGCAGTGGCGGGCGCGCAGGGAGCCGGTCGGATAGTACATCCCGCCATGGATCACCTCGGAACTGCGCGAGGACACGCCGGTGCCGAAGGCCCCCTCGGACTCGGCCACGATCACCCCGTGCCCGCGCAGGGCCAGCGCCCGCCCGATGGCGAGACCGACGACGCCTGCACCGACGACGAGCGTGTCCATGGTTCTAGATTCGCATCATGTTCGTCCGCGCAAAGCGGGACCCTTCGCGGAACGATGCGGGATCACGGGGCGAGGATCAACGGGCCCAGCGGCTCGGCGAGGGCCGGTCGGCAAGCCAGCCCTGGATAGCCACGGTGAACACCGCGACGCTCGCCCGGACGAGCACCATGCGCAGCGCCAATCCCATCCGTTCCCCCGTTCCGTCAGACGAGGAGTGACGCCCCCGGCGCGACGAGCCGACAACGCCTGCGCGCAGTCATCCGGCGGCGTCGCCGCGCCGGAGCGTTCCGCACCGCACGAGCGCCATGCGTTGCAGGGCGTGGCGTTTGCACGCGCTTGCGGGTACGAAGCCCTCTTGCTTCTCGTTCGAGACCGGCTCGCGGCCGGAGGAACGCCGACGCGACCCGCGCCGTGTTCCCCCACGATCCCGCCCCCCGCTCTCCAAGGTCGATTGCCCGTGCCGTTTCCGACGCTTCCAGCCCCGCTTGCGCGGACGCTTGCCGCACGTGGCTACGAGGAGCCGACGCCGGTCCAGGAGGCCGTGCTCGATGCCGCCTCGCAGGGGCGCGACCTCCTCGTCTCGGCGCAGACCGGTTCCGGCAAGACCGTCGCCTTCGGCATCGCCGTGGCCGAGCGCCTGCTTACCGAGGAGGGCACGCTGCCGCCCCCCGGCGCCCCGCTCGCGCTGGTGATCGCGCCGACGCGCGAATTGGCGCTTCAGGTCGAGCGTGAGATCACCTGGCTCTACGCTGAGACCGGTGCCCGCGTCGTCTCCTGCGTCGGCGGCATGGATCCGCGCCGCGAGGCCCGTGCGCTCGATGCCGGCGTCCACATCGTCGTCGGCACGCCGGGGCGCCTGCGCGACCATATCGAGCGCGGCCGTCTGAAGACCGAGACGCTCGAAGCCGTCGTGCTTGACGAGGCCGACGAGATGCTCGATCTCGGTTTTCGCGACGACTTGGAGTTCATCCTGTCCTCGGCGCCGACCACGCGCCGCACGCTGCTGTTCTCCGCGACGCTGCCGAAGCTCATCACGGCTCTGGCCGAGCGCTACCAGCGCGATGCGCTCCGCCTCGCGGTGGCCGGTGCCTCGCGCGGCCACGCCGACATCTCCTACCGTGCCGTGCGCGTGCTGCCGCGCGAGATCGAGCACGCCGTCGTCAACATCCTGCGCTACGTCGATGCGCCCACCGCCATCGTGTTCTGCAATACCCGCGAGGGCGTGCGGCACCTTCAGGCCTCGTTGATCGAGCGTGGCTTCACTGCCGTCGCGCTCTCTGGCGAACTCGGCCAGGGCGAGCGCAACGCGGCACTCCAGGCGCTGCGCGATGGCCGGGCGCGCACCTGCGTCGCCACCGACGTCGCCGCCCGCGGCATCGATCTTCCCGGCCTCGACCTCGTCATCCACGCCGACCTGCCGCACGACGCCGAAGTGATGCAGCATCGCAGCGGCCGCACCGGCCGTGCGGGCCGCAAGGGCACCAGCGTGCTCCTCGTCCCGGCCTCGCGCCGCCGCCGCGCCGAGCAGATGTTGCAGCTCGCCGGGGTGAACTTCGAGTGGAGCGGTCCGCCCACCGCCGAGGAGGTTCGCGCGCTCGACCGCGACCGCATGCTCGACGACCCCTCCTTCGCCGAAGAGCCGAACGAGGAAGACCGCGAGTGGGCGGATGCCCTGCTCGCCAAGCTCCCGCCGGAGAAGCTGGCCGCGGCCCTGGCGCGCGCCTACCGCGCCCGCATCCCGGCCCCCGAGGATGTCAGCGACCCGAATTTCTCCACCGATTCCCGGCAGAGCCAGCGCAAGGCGACCCAGGGCGAGCGCGGCACCGTGCCGGTCGGCGCCCCGCGCGTCGGTGACGACGGCCCGTCGGTCTGGTTCCGGCTAAACATCGGCCGCCGTGATTCCGCAGATCCGCGACGCCTCCTGCCGATGCTCTCGCGTCGCGGCGGCATCGGGCGCGGTGACATCGGTGCGATCCGGATCTTCGATCGCGAAACCAAGTTCGAAATCCGCGCCGCCGCGGCCGCCGACTTCGCGGCCGCCTTCGCCGAGCGCGGACCGCCGGACGTCGCGATCGAGATGCTGGCCGGGGAGGGCGTCGCGCCGCCGAAGCAGCACAGCCCCCGCGCCGCCAAGCACCGCCGCGAAGTCGGCAAGCCGCCGAAGCGCCAGCGGGGCTGACCGGCCCTCGGACGGACCTACCGCATGATCGGACCTGCGCCGACCATCCGGTAGCGGGCCGATCCAGGGCTTTGTCGCATCGCCAAGTTCAGGCTGACGCCGTGCTCGGCGCAGGTCCAGCAGAGCCCAGCTACCGGTAGCCCTTACGTCTGACGCCTTTGCTTCCCGCCGCACGCGCAGCGCGCGCATCGACCTAGGCCAACCGTCGGCGGCTTCGAGAATCGAAGCCCGCGGTGCTTCGATGTTATACGGTTTACGATTGATTGCTTCGGCGGTGCGCGTTCCCCTCTCCCCGCAAGCGGGGCGAGGGGATGCGCGCAACCCGAACGGATCAACCGGAAATGGTATGATACGCCGCTGCCCCGACGAGGCGCCGGTCGGCGAGCCTCCGGCCGCCACGACGCCGGCCCCTCGGGGCGCAACCGGATTCCTGCGCGTAGTCGCCTTCGGCGCGGCGACCGGCGGCGTCACGGCGGGAGCGGGAACCAACCGACTGTTCGGAATACGCAAACAGGGTGTCCGGGATCGTGCCGTTTGGCGATCGCGTCACGCCGGCCGGGCGACAGCCCGCGTGGCGGACCTGGAAACCGTAAGGTCGCCAGGCGCCCAAGCCGTATCAAACCACGGCCAGCCCTCAGGTACGGGAAACGGTATCAATCGTCCTTGCCGTCGCCGCCGAAGAGGCCGCCGATCGCCTTGACGCCGGCGCGGAACTGACGGGCGCCGGGGATGTCGGATTCGTCCGAGGCCGCGCTCTTGGGAGAGGATGCGGCAGCTGCCGGCTCCGGATCGGAGGCATAGGCGACCGTCTTGCTCGTCGGAGCTTTCCGCGCAGCCGTCTTTTGCACGGGCGGCTTGGCGGCAACGGGTTTGCGGGCGGGCTGAGCGGAAGCGGTTGCCGTCGATGTCGGCTCCTTCAACGGCTCGCGGGCCTCGCTCGGCGCCACCGATGCGACGGCGTTCGCCTGAACCGGCTTCGCCTTGACGGTCTCGGTGCGGGCTGGAGCGATCGTCGCTACGGTGCGGGCCGGTGCGGCGACGGTCGCGACCGTGCGCGTCTCCGGCAGTGTTGCCGCGTTCTGGATCGGCGGCGGGGTTTGGCCGGTGCGCAGGGCCGGAACCTGCGGCTCGCTGACGGCAGCCTGTACGACCGGGGCGGGTTTAGCGACCGGAGCAGGCTCGGCAATCGGTGTCGAGACGGCGGCGTGCTCGACGGGAGCCGGCTGCGCTGCCGCCGGCTCGCTAACGATGGGCCGTGGAAGCTTGAGGGTGGCGGCCTTCGGGGGCGCAATCGCGTCGCCGTTGACCAGCGCCGGCATGCCGTCCTTCAGGTCGGGCATGGAGGCCGCAGCCTGCATCGGGCGTGCGGTGCGGGCACGAGGATCGGCCAGCGTCGAGAAGAACGAAAAGGCGCCGACGGAGAAGGCGAGCAGCCCCGCCCCCCCGAGACCGCCGATCAGCACCGTACGGGTCGGAAGCCGAAGTCGCGGCTTCGCCGTCGGCTGCGTGGTGGAGGTCCCGTGACGGACCTCGGACGGATCGATGTTCACCGCCATCTGGTCGGACTCTCGAACGTTGTACGATGGCAACGACCCGACCCCGACATTGCGGCTACAAGATGACTGGAATCGTCGAGGCAGTCGTCGCGCCTCGGGATTCACAGAGAAACTGATATAGATTGGTGCGATTAACGAAGGGTCACCGATCAGCACTTGGGTCGCATCGGGATGCGAACGAATGAGATTCTTCGCGGCGACTCCCGGTCCCCCGCTCGACTCTGCGTATCGTCAGGAAACGCGGACGCGTGGGACGGCACTCTGGCTGGTGATGCACGACCTCGTGTTTTCCTTAAGAGAATCATCAGTGCATCCGGCCGACCCGCAACATGGACTTCGCCGAAGCGATCGGCGAGGTTGCGACCCAAGTCGAAACAGCAAAGATTAAAGTCGCTTATCCGATGGCCGGTTGCCGAAATATCCCGTTCTACCGGGCGGCGCAGACACATGCGGCGGTGGTCTGAGCATTTCGCCGATGACCATGATGCCGAAGACGACGCAGTTCGACAGCCCCCCCATCGCGCGGGCCGGGACTTCCGGCCGCGCCTCGATCTGGGCTGCCCTCCCGACGCGCACGCGCCTGATCCTCGTGGTGATCTTCATCGATCTGATCGCGGCGATCGTCTCCTGCGGCGTGATGGTGCTGAATGCCCGCTCCGCCGTGAAGGTGGAGATGAACGCGACCCGTGCGACCGTCGAGCCTCGGGTTGCCGACACCATCCGCATGGCCCGTAGTCCGACGCCGGAGAGCCTGCTCCACACCCTCGACCTGCGCTTCCAGACCCTTCGCCACGTCCGCGTCGCGGTGTTCGATGCCAGCGGTGCGCGCACCGGCTCCGTGCTGTCGGACGGCCGGCGCGACCGGCACGTCGCCCCGGCCTGGTTCGTCGCGCTGATCGCACCGCCGCCCGAGCAGCACGAGTTGCCGATCGTCGCCAACGGCGAGCGGATCGGCAAGGCGGTCATCACCGAGGAGCCGCTCGACGAGATCGACGAAGTCTGGGGCTACGCCGTATCCCTGTCGCTGGCAGGCCTGCTGCTCAACTTCGCGGTCCTGGTCGCCCTCGCCATCGCCTTCGGGCGCGTGCTGCGCCCCCTCGAACGCCTCGCCGACGGACTGACCCAGCTCGAGCGTCACGATTACACCGCCCATCTCGATCCGCCGGCCTCCCGCGAACTCGCGGTGATCGCCGAGCGCTTCAACAGCGTCGCTGGTGCGCTCGGCGAGGCGCGCGCAGCCAACGGCCGCCTCAACCGGCAACTCCTCACGGCGCAGGACGACGAGGGCCGGCGTATCGCGCTGGAACTCCACGACGAGTTCGGCCCCTGCCTGTTCGCTTTGGAGGCCAACGCCGCCTCGGTCGCGCGCATCGCGGAAGGGACGAATGCGCCCGATCGCGCCAAGCTCGCGGCGCGGGCCGCCGACATCGGCGGCATCGTCGGCCAGGTCCAGGCCCGCAACCGCGAACTGCTCAACCGGCTGCGCCCGCATGCACTCGGCCAGGTGCCGCTCGCCGAATGCCTCAACCTGCTGCTGGCCGATTTCGGACGGCGCCATCCCAATACGCGGTTCTCGGGCAGTTTCGACGGGCTGGCGCGGACCTACGGCGATCTCGTCGATCTCACCGTGTTTCGCTGCATCCAGGAAAGCATGATCAACGCCGTCCGGCACGGCAGCGCGACCGATGTCCGCGCCGAGGCGCGCGAGAGGCGCGAGCCGGATGGTTCGGATCGGATGCTCCAGGTCAGCGTGCGCGACGACGGCGTCGGACTTCCGCCCGATCACGGCACCGGCCTCGGTCTGTCGGGCATGCGCGAGCGCGTCGAGGCCCTCGACGGCGTGTTCGAACTTGACAACGCCGCTCCCGGGGCAGTTGTGCGGATCGCGATCCCCATCGACCCCGAGAGAGGCGAGGAGGCACGGTCCGCCGATCCGCCATCCCCGCCCTCGTCCTGAACGCTCCCTGACCATGAACGCCCAGACCAGACCCGACCCCACCCGAAGCCGCGCCGTGCTTCCGGTGCTCGTCATCGACGACCATCCCATCGTCCTGCAAGGCTGCCGTCGCGTGCTGGAGGATGCCGGCATCGAGACCGTCGTCGAGGCCACCGGCGTGGTCGCCGGCTACCGTGCCTTCTTCCGCCTTCGGCCGCCGGTGGTGATCTGCGACCTGACCTTTCAGGGCAGCGGCCTCGCCGGCCTCGGTTTGATCCGGCGGATGCGGGCCGTCGAGCCGGCGACGCGCATCTTGGTCTTCTCGATGCACAACGACCCCGTCATCGTCTCGCGGGCGCTGGAGGCGGGGGCGCTGGGCTACGTGCTGAAGGATCACGCCTCGAACGAGCTGTTCCAGGCCTTCGAGCAGGTGCGCAAGGGCGACGTCTATCTTGACCGCCGGCTGGCCACCGAGGTTGCGATGCTGCGCGCCGATCCGCGCCGCACGCCCGAGACGCAGTTGACGCCGCGCGAGCAACAGATCCTGGCGCGGCTGGCGCAGGGCAAGTCCTACGGCACGATCGCGTCCGAACTGTCGGTCAGCTACAAGACCGTCACCAATGCCTGCTCCCAGATGCGCCAGAAGCTCGGCGTGCGCACCCTGGCCGAGCTGATCCACGTGGCGGTGACGCAGGCACAGCGTCAGGGCTGATCGTTTTCGGCGGATCCGTCGCGCGGGATCGCATGCGAGCGGCGCTTCAGGTTCCGCCGCCGTCCTCTCCCGCGAAGAACCCGAACTGCGTGCCGGGATCGCGCCGCGGTTCGGCTAGACCGATATGGCGGAAGGCGTGGGCGGTCAGCACACGCCCGCGCGGCGTGCGCTGCACGAAACCCTTCTGGATCAGGTAGGGCTCGATGATGTCCTCGATCGCGTCGCGCGGCTCGGACAGCGCGGCTGCGATGGTCTCGATCCCCACGGGGCCGCCGCCGAACGAGGTGGCGATCATCGTCAGGTACTTGCGGTCCATCACGTCGAGCCCGGCCGGGTCGACATCGAGGAGCTGGAGCGCCCGGTCGGCGACGGCGCGGCTGACGCTGCCCGATTCCGCGACCACGGCGAAGTCGCGCACCCGGCGCAGCAGCCGGCCGGCGATGCGCGGCGTACCGCGCGCCCGCTTGGCGATCTCGTTGGCGCCCTCCGCCGACATCGGCAGGCCGAGCACCCGTGCGCCGCGGGCGACGATCAGCTCCAGCTCGTCGATGTCGTAGAATTCGAGCCGGATCGGAATCCCGAAGCGGTCGCGCAGCGGCGTGGTCAGCAGGCCTGCGCGGGTGGTGGCGCCGACGAGGGTGAATTTCGGCAGTTCGATCTTGACCGAACGGGCCGCCGGGCCCTCGCCGATGATCAGGTCGAGCTGGTAATCCTCCATCGCCGGATAGAGAATCTCTTCCACCGCCGGGTTGAGCCGGTGGATCTCGTCGATGAAGAGGACGTCGTTCTCTTCGAGATTGGTGAGCTGCGCCGCGAGGTCGCCGGCCTTGGCGATAACTGGGCCGGAGGTCGAGCGAAAATTCACGCCGAGTTCGCGCGCCACGATCTGCGCCAGCGTCGTCTTGCCGAGGCCCGGGGGCCCGACGAAGAGCACGTGGTCGAGGGCGTCCTTGCGCGCCTTCGCCGAGTCGATCGCGAGCTTGAGCTGCGCCCGGCCTGCCCGCTGGCCGATGAACTCGGACAGGCTCAGGGGCCGGATCGACTGGTCGGCATCGTCCGGCCGCTTCTCGGGCGTCAGGAGCGGGTTCGGCGTCGGATCGATCTGGATCTCCTCCAGCGGAGGCCCGGATGCCCGACGGGGAGGGGACCTGCGCTTGCTCAACGGAACTCGCTCGGAGATTTTTCGGGTGCTGCCGCAGCGATTGAAACGCGAAGGGGCCGGGGCGCGGGCGTTGCCCGATGTCGCATACCGGGACCGATCGCGCTATACTTCGCGACGACGGCCACCGGTCGCCACGGACGAGGCCCGACCATGGGCTACCGACATCGCGAATTCGACCAGCTTGCCCTCGACGACTTCGAGGAGCTTTTTGCCGATAAGCCGCGCGACGAACGCTGGGAACTGATCGGCGGTCGCTTGGTGTGCGTGCCGGCCGGCACGCGTTGGGAGCATGCGCGGATTGTGCGGAACATCGCGGATGGGCTGGACAACGGGTTTGCGGCGTCCGGGTCGCCCTGCCAGAGCTTCACGGAAACCTTCTACCTGAAGAGCCGGCAACTCGACGTGGCGATGCTGCCCGATGTGATGGTCGTCGATGGCGATCTCGAGCCGGGCGCGACCTCGGTCGACGATCCGCTCGTGCTATTCGAGGTTTTCTCGCCCGGCACCGAAGCGCGCGACAGGGTCGAGAAGTGGCATCTCTACCAGCAGCTCGAATCGCTGCAGCATTACGTCCTGGTCTCTCGGGACCGTCCGCACCTCGAAGCTTTCGATCGGATCGATGGCGTCTGGAGCCGGTGGCGACCGCTCGAAGGTCTCGATGCGGTCCTGACGCTTCCTGCTCTCGGCGCCTCTCTGTCTCTCGCCGAAATCTATCGGCGGGTCATCTCCGTTTGAGCGCGGGGCCGACGGCGCTTCGCGACGCGCAGCCGGCCCTCGCACGTTAAGTCAGCCTTCCTCGGGCGGGACCTGTTCCAGGCCGCCGACATGCTTCTGCGCGTAGAGCGGCAGGCCGATCTGGCCGATCAGGTCGAGCTGGGTCTCGAGGAAGTCGATATGGCCCTCCTCGTCGGTCGCCAGGGCCTCGAACAGGATCTTGGTCACGCGGTCGTTGATCGAGTCGCAGTACTGCGCGGCTTCCAGGTAGAGCGCGCGCGCCTCGGTCTCGGCGGCGAGATCGCACTCGATGATCTCCTGGACGTTCTGGCCGATCCGCAGCGGATCGAGTTCCTGGAGATTGGGGAAGCCGTCGAGAAACAGGATCCGGTCGACGAAGCGATCGGCGTGCTGCATTTCCTCGATCGATTCCTTTCGCCAGAACTTGGCGAGGTCGACGTAGCCCCAATCGTTGAGCATGCGGAAATGGAGCCAGTACTGGCTCACCGCGGTCAGCTCGCTGCGCAGGCCCCGGTTGAGATACTCGATGACCTTGGCATCGCCCTTCATTCGCTGCTCTCCTCTTGTGTCCGAGGGCCGTAGCGAACCGACGATGCGTCCTAGGCTGCGACCTCTTCGAGGTCTTCTGTAGTTTGGAATTGTACCAAACTGCAAGGGGTAGCGCAGCTGGTCGCGCATGAGGCATGCGCATCGCCGCCGGCTTCCATCAGGGCGTTCTGCATGATGGAGCGGATGGTGCGGGCGCAGCGCCCGCATTTCGCGCTGCATCCGAGGCAGGCATAGACCTGGGCCGGGGTCCGCGGACAACCGGGGCCCGGCGTGATGCAGCCGCGGACCTGGCCGTCCGAAAGGATGTTGCAGGAACAGACGATCATGCGTGCAGTCGCGGACTCGTCGGGGTGGGAGCGGAGTGGGGGCGCCCTTCGAAAAGCACCATTCCATCGCCTTCGCGCGATTTCATGACGGTTTTCGGCCGACGTCTCATGGAGCAACCGCAGTTTAGAATTATTAAAAACTTTAGCCTTATCAGCAGTTTAGAGTGCGAATGACCCGTTTGCAATGGCGGGGCGGTACCGATCCGAGGGCGCAGCCGGCGCGTGTGTGACCCCGCACCTCAATGGGCCATCAGCACGGGAATGGCGGCGTGCGAGAGGATGTGGCTCGTCGGACCTCCGAAGATCATCTGGCGCAGGCGGCTCTGGGTGTAGGCCCCCTTGATGAGCAGGTCGCAGCCGAAGGTCGCCGCCTCGTCGAGATAGACTTCTCCGGGCGTGCGCCGGCCTGCGGGCAATGCCTTGTGGAACGCCTCGATGCCCTCGCAGGCGAGCGCCCGCGCCACGTCCTCGGCGCTTGGTCCCGGCACCATGCCGCCGTCGGCGCTGAGCACCAGGATGCGGCGGGCGCGGCGCAGGAACGGCATGGCGAAAGCCACGGCGCGCGCGGTCTCGGTGGAGCCGTTCCAGGCGACGACGATCGCCTCGCCGAGCGAGGAGGGCGGCTTCGGCGGGGCCAGCAGGATCGGGCGGCCGCTCTCGAACAGCGCCGTCTCGACGGTGGTCATGCGCGGCGACGATTCCTCCGAGCCGGGCCGGCCGACGATGGTCGCCGCGAAGAGCCGGGCGTACTGGCCGAGGAAGGCGTCGCCCGGTGGCACGTCCGGCCGCCAGCGGAAGCGCGGGCCGGCGCTCATCGCGGCCTCCGGCGCACAGGTGCCGACGGCGTCGCGGCGCGGCAGGCCGGCAGCCTCCATAAAGGCGATGAAACGGTCGCCTGCGGCCTCGGCTTCGGCCCGGTCGGCCTCCTCGTCGCGCAGCCATGTCATGCCGCCGACCATGTCGACGGGCACGTATTCCGCGAGCGCCGGGCGCAGCGAGACGCCTTCGATCAGGCTGCCGAAGCGTTGGGCGACGAGCAGCGCCGTCTCGAACACCGAGGGCAGGGCTTCGTGCAGGGCGACCGGAACCAGCAGAGTCTTCACGACGCAGGACCCTCCATAGAGCGCTGTCCGACGCGGCGGATGCCGGTTGGTCGGAAAGCGCCTCGCAACACGGATCTGGAACCGCCGGCCGGATGCAATCCGGTCGGTCACGGTTCCAGGACCGGGGCGAGGCTAGATCCGTTTCGGCTCGGCGGAAACGTGAGGGCCGGCCTCCTCAAGAGTTTTCTGGTCGCCCGGCCGCTCATGATGGCCGGGGTCGAGCAATCTGCGTGCCCTTCGCGTCAGCGGCCGCTCGACCACGCGATAGACGACGAGCGATACGACAACCGCCAGTCCGACCATGAATACGAGGCTGCCCCAGGCCCCGAGATGCTGTGCGAGCCCGGCGCGCAGGATCGCCTCGCGCGTCGCGCGCAGCACGAAGGGGTGGACGAGGTAGAGCGCGTAGGAGGCGTCGCCGAGCGCGGCCGCCGCGCGGACCGGGAGGGACGGCGCGCCGTCC
>NZ_VRVE01000044.1:0-33724 GCF_008040035.1 Methylobacterium sp. WL9 | reverse complement strand
CATCGCGGTGTTCGCCGCCGCCGTCGGCGACTGGCGCCCGGCGGAGGCCCGCGACGGCAAGATCAAGAAGGACGGCGCCGCCGTGCCCCCGCTCGCCCTCGTCGAGAATCCCGACGTCCTCGCGACCATCGCCCGGCGCAGCGAGGGCCGCCCGCCCCTCGTCGTCGGTTTCGCCGCCGAGACCGACACGGTGCTCGAGAACGCTCACAGGAAGCTCGCGAAAAAGGGCTGCGACCTGTTGGTGGCCAACGACGTCTCGCCTGCGGGCGGCGTGATGGGCGGGTCCGACAACACCGTGCATCTCGTCTCCCGCGATGGCGGCGTCGAGACCTGGCCCAAGCTCGACAAGGACGAGGTCGGCCGGCGGCTGGTGGCGCGGTTCGCGGAACTGCTCGCTTTACGGAACGGGGCGGGTTCCGGGCGGTAGCGGCCGGTTCCGCCGAGCGGGTTGCCCGTGCCGCGTCCCGGTGCATGCCCCGTCGCGCATCCTGGCGCATACCGGGACTTTCCCGGTCGGCATGGCGCGGCCGCCGCGATCGGGCCTCCCGGGCGTTGACGTCGTGGTTGTATCGGCGGCTGGCGCGGGTCAGGCCGAGCGGCGGGATTCGGACGGCTCGGCGGCGTCGCGGCCCTTGCGGGTCGCGAGCGTGCAGAGGCCCTTGCCCATGGATTTCGAGCGGTAGAGCGCCCGGTCGGCGGCCTGGAGCAGGCTCGACATGTCCTCGCCGTGGTCCGGGCGCTGGGCGATGCCGATGCTGACGCCGATCTGCGCAGGCGCGTCGGGGCCGCAGGCATAGGGTTCCGAGATCCGCGCGATCAGGCGTTCGCCGAGGCCGATCAGGTCCGCGCGGCCCCTGCCCTCGCTCAGCACCACGAACTCGTCGCCGCCGATCCGCGCCACGAGATCGCCGAAGGCCGTCTCCTCGCGCAGGCGGTCGGCGACCATCTGCAGGAGCCGGTCGCCCACGACATGGCCATGGGTGTCGTTGACGGCCTTGAAGCCGTCGAGGTCGAGAAAGAGCAGTCCGACCGGTCCGCGCGGGATGGCCTGCATCGTCGCCATCGCTGCGCTGAGGCCGGAGCGGTTCGGCAGGCCGGTGAGAGCGTCGTGGTGGGCGCGAAACCCGTTCTCGCGCTCGGCCCGCATCGTCGTGACCATCATCCGGTTGAGCTTGTGCGCCGCCATGGTCATGGCCAGCATGTAGAACGGCAGCTGCAGGAAGCTGAGATACAGGATCGGCTCGCCGGCGATGGCGGCCCCGATGCAGATCGGCCCCAGCGTCAGGGCGATCATCATCGCCGTGAGCCGCGGCGCCGCGAAGTTCCGGAAGCAGGTTCCGCCCACCATGCCGGCCGCCGAGAGGCAGGAGAGCGTCGTGGCGACCCAGTCGCCGCTTTCGAGGCAGACCAGGGCGCCGACGCCGAGGCTCAACGACCAGGCCAGGGCCAGCAGCAGGGAGACGTCCGTCGGCGTGCTGCGTCCGGCCGCGGCGGCGCGGCGCGCGGCGATCAGGACGACCAGCCGGATCAGGCAGATCGCGACCTCGAACGAGACCCAGGCGAGGACGTGCGGGTGGGGGATGCGGAACGCGATCAGCACCGCCACGCCGATGGTGTTGGCAACGCCGCCCAGGAAGATCGGCAGCGTTCCGTAGAGGCTGCCGATGAGGGCGACCCGGATGTCCTGCGGGACGTCGCGACCGGCATCCGCGAGCCAGCGCGTGAAGCGCCAGCGTGGCAGGCTGTAGGTCAGGGGATTGTCGCGCATGAAGAACCGGGGCAGGCGTGGATACGGCTCTAAGCCTCTGCTTCGACACGCTTTCCTTCGAGGGGCCGGCATCCGCCCGGCCGGAAAGCGCGCTAGACGCGGAATCCACCGCCTGACGTCTCCCGCCAACCTATCCGCCCATTCGTTACGGAATGGTTTGTTCGACGCCAGCGCTACCCTCGGTTGCGATACGGTCATCGCCCCCGGCCCGGAGGATGACCGGGGCGTAGGCGCGCAACAGGTCCGCATCGAGCTGCCCCGCCATGCCGTCCATCAACCGCCAAGCCTGCCCCCCGGAGAGCGCCGGGCGGTAGGCGCGCCGCTCGGTCAGGGCGGAGTGTACGTCGCAGATCGCCACTAGGCGCACGAGGTCGCCGATGGCGTCTCCCCTGAGGCCGTCGGGGTAGCCGCTGCCGTCGAGGCGCTCGTGGTGATGCCGGACCACGTCGAGAATGGTCGCGTCGTAATCGCCATCCTGCGCGAGCAAGTCGGCGCCGATCACGGGATGCTCGCGCATCACCCGCATCTCGTCCGGGGTCAGCGGTCCGGGCTTGTCGAGGATCGCGGCCGGTATGTGTGCCTTGCCGATATCGTGGAGCAGCGCGGCCTGGGCGAGGCGGTGGCGATCGCGGCGGCCGAGGCCGAGTTCCGCGGCGAAGGCGGCGGCGAATCCGGCGACGCTGAGGGAATGCTGGTACACGCCGATGTGATGCTGGCGCAGCCGGTCGAGCCAGGCGTGGATGCCGGCTTCCGAGACGGCGGCGAGTACGATCTCGGTGCCCTCTTCCACTTCAGACACGCTCGGGGATCGGCCGGCTGCGGCAGCATCGAACAGGCCGGTGACGAGGGTCGTGGCGGTCTCGACCCGGACCGCGAGCCTCGCGCCGGTCGATCCGGCGGCCTTCGCATCGTCGAGGAGTTTCAACAGAATCGAGACGATGCCGGCCGAGCGCGAGCCCGCCGCGATCACCGTAGGAGAGCCGAAGCGGCGGCTCCCTTCGGCGCCTTCGCCATGGTGGGCGACGTAGAGACAGGGAACGGTCTCCGTCCGCGTACGCCGGGTCAGCGCCTCGCCCCAGGCGCTCTCGGGCAGACCGTCGGCGAGATCGACCAGGAAGGCGAGCGGCGTGCGCGCGGGCAGTGCCCGCCCCGGCTCGATCACCCGGCAGGGCCGGATCAGGCCGATCGCGCTCGCGAGCCTGTCGGCCCGCTCGCGACGGTCCGAGACGAGGAGGACGCAAGGTTCCTGCATGGGGCCGTCAGACATGGAGCCGTCAGACATGGGGCCGTCATACGCCCATTCGCCCCGGAGCCTGGACGGGACGTCGGATCCGCTTGGGTGAGGGGCAGAATAACCCGGGCTGGTTTCCGAACCATCAACGCTGCGACGCATCGTCTCGTCAGAGATGACACCTCGGCAGCCCAGTCTTGGCAAGCGGGTCTACTCCGCCGCTATGCGCGGTCCATAGACTCCCGGCTCGTTCGCGGCTTGGCCCGGCGGCACGTAGCCGATCTCGTCTTCCGGGTCGTCGCGCTCGCCGACGAAGCGGGCGAACAGGCGCACGAACAGGCGCGACAGGTCGTCGACCAGGATGAAGATCGCCGGCACGAAGATCAGCGACAGGCCGGTCGAGACGATCAGCCCGCCGATCACCGCCACCGCCATGGGGGCACGGAACTCGCCGCCGATGCCCAGCGCCATGGCGGACGGGACCATGCCGGCGGCCATGGCGATCGTGGTCATCACGATGGGTCGGGCACGCTTGCGACCGGCATCGGTGATCGCGGTGACGCGGTCGACGCCCCGCGCCATCTCCTCGATGGCGAAGTCGACGAGCATGATCGCGTTCTTGGTCACCACGCCCATCAGCATCAGGATGCCGATGACGACCGGCATCGAGATCGGCATGTGGCAGATCAGCAGGCCGAGGATCGCGCCGCCGATGGAGAGCGGCAGCGAGAACAGGATGGTGAGCGGCTGCAGGAAGTTGCCGAACAGCAGCACCAGCACGCCGAACACCATCATCAGGCCGGCGCCCATGGCCATGGCGAAGCCGCCGAAGACCTCGCCCATGATCTCGGCGTCGCCCGTCTGCTTGATGGTGACGCCCTCGGGCAGGTTCTGCGCGGCTGGCAGGGCCATGACTTGGTCGATCAGTTCGCTCAGCGCATCCGAGCCCATCAGGTCGGCCTCGATCGCCACGCGCACCTGGCGGTCGTAGCGGTCGATCGCGGTGGGGCCGCGCCCCAGCGTGATGTCGGCCACCGTGGCGAGCGGCACGGCGGCGCCGGCCTTCACCGGAACCTTCAGGGCGCCGAGCTCCTCGAGCTTGCCGCGCAGGGAATCCGGGAACTGTACCCGGATCGGCACCTGCCGGTCCTTGGCGTTGAACTTGGCGAGGTTGGCCGCGATGTCGCCGATCGTGCCGACGCGCACCGTCTCGGCGATGAGGTCGGTCGAGACGCCGAGATCGGCCGCGATGCCGGGCTTCGGGCTGATGCGGATCTCGGTGCGGTCGAGGGGCGCGGTCGACATCACGTTGACGAGGTGCGGCACGCCCGCCGCCTCGCGCTGCAGTCGCGCGGCGATCTCGGTGACGACGTCCTTGTCGTTGCCGGCGACGATCAGGGCGAATTCGCGCTGGCCGCCTTCCTGCAGCGCCCAGAACCGGATGTCGGGCACCTCGCGCAGGATTTCGGCGATCCTGCCGTCGACCTGCTTCTGCGTGAGATGGCGCTCGTTCTTCGGGGTCAGGTTGATGGTCAGGCTCGCGAGCCGGACCTCCTTCTTGCCCGGAAGCTGGCGACCGCCGTCGACGAAGACGGAGCGGACCTCGGGCATCTTGCGGATGGTCTCGACGATCTCGTCGGTGACGCGCCTTGTGTCGTCGAGCCTGGCGCCCGGCGGCAGTTCGACCACGAACATCGTGCGGGCCGCGTCCTCGGCCGGGATGAAGCCCGCCGGCAGCAGCCCGGCGGACATGATCGAACCGGCGAAGCAGACGAGGCCGAGGAAGAGCGTGATGAACTTGTGCCGCACCGACCAGGCCACCACGCGGCCATAGGCGCGCAGCACCGGGCCCTCGTGCTCCTCGTGGCCGGAATCGCGCAGGAAGTAGGCGGCGAGCAGCGGCGTCAGCAGGCGGGCGACCAGCAGCGACATGAACACCGCCACCGCGATGGTGAGCCCGAACTGCTTGAAATACTGCCCGGCGATGCCCGGCATGAAGGAGACGGGCGCGAAGATCGCGATGATGGTCGCCGTGATCGCGATGACCGCGAGCCCGATCTCGTCGGCCGCCTCGAGCGCCGCGCGGAACGGGGATTTGCCCATGCGCATGTGCCGGACGATGTTCTCGATCTCCACGATCGCGTCATCGACGAGGATGCCGGTCACCAGCGTGATCGCGAGCAGGCTGACCGCGTTCAGCGAGAAGCCGAGCGCGCTCATCGCCCAGAAGGTCGGCAGCACCGAGAGCGGCAGCGCGATCGCCGCGATCAGGGTGGCGCGCATGTCGCGCAGGAACAGGAACACCACGACGACGGCCAGCGCCGAGCCTTCCAGCAGCGCCATCATCGCCGAATGGTAGTTGCCGATCGTGTTGACGACGCTCGTGTCGAGGATGTCGAAGTGCACGCCCGGATTGGCCTTGTGCAACTCCTCGATCTTCGCCGCGACGTTCACCGAGACCTCGGCGTCGGAGGCGCCGCTCGATCGCGAGATAGCGAAGCCCACCACCGGCTCGCCGTTGAAGCGGGCGAAGGTGCGCGGCTCCTCGGCCGAGTCGACGAGGGTCGCCAACTCGTCGAGCCGGACCTTGCGGCTGTTCGGGAGCACGATGGACGTGGCCGCGAGCGTCTCTAGGCTCGCCGAGGCGCCGAGCGTCCGGATCGACTGTTCGCCGCCCCCGAGCTCGCCGCGCCCGCCCGCCATGTCGGCGGAGGTCAGGCGCACCTGACGGTTCACGTCGGCCGCGGTGATGCCGAGCGCCAGCAGCCGGTCGGGCTTCAGGGTGATGCGGATCTCGCGCGCCACGCCGCCGAGACGCTCGACCCCGCCGACGCCCTTCACGCCCTGGACCTGGCGCGCGACCACGTCCTCGACGAACCAGGACAGGTCCTCGGGCGTCATCGCAGGGGCCGAGGCGCCGTAGACCATGATCGGCAGGCCGGCGATCTCGACGCGCTGGATGATCGGCTCGTCGATCGTGCGCGGCAGGTTGATGCGGATCTTCGAGATCGCTTCCTTCACGTCGTTGACGGCGCGATCCTGGTTCACCTCCAGGCGGAATTCGATCGTCGTCGTCGAGACACCCTCGGCGATGTTGGAGATGACGTGCTTGACGCCCTTCACGCCCGAGACCGCGTCCTCGACCCACTTGGTGACCTGGGTCTGAAGCTCTGAGGGGGCGGCGCCGGACTGCGTGATCGTCACCGAGACGATCGGAATGTCGATGTTCGGGAAGCGCGTGATCGGCAGGGAGCGGAAGCTGACGAGCCCCAGCACCGTCAGGACCATGAACAGGACGAGCGGCGAGATCGGGTTTCGGATCGCCCAGGCGGAGACGTTGAGGCGCATGGTCGATCGCCTCAGCGTTTGCCGGACACGGCGTCGGCGGCGGCCTGCGCCGCAGCTTGTGCCGTCTTGGGCGGCACCGGCCTGACCCGGTCGCCGTCGCGCAGGAACGAGCCAGCGCGAGAGACCACGACGTCGCCCGCGCTCAATCCGGAGCGGATCTCCGTCAGGCCCTCGGCCGACAGGCCGGTGGCGACCTTGCGCGCCTCGACCCGGCCGTCCCTGACGACGAGGACGCTCGCGGTGCCGTCGGCGGCGTAGAGCACGGCCGCGAGCGGCACCGAGGCGCCGGTGCGGCGGGCGACTTCCACCGTGCCGCGGGCGAAGGCGCCGATATGCAGGGCCGGATCGGGATCGAGGCTGATGCGCACCTTGCCGAGCCGCGTCTGCCGGTCGACCTCCGGGTAGATGCGTCGGACGCGACCGCCGAGCGAGCGGGTCTCGTCGAGGGCGAGCCGGGCCGGGTTGCCGGGGGAGAGGCGCGGCAAAGCCGTCTCGGGCACTTCGCCCTCCAGCTCGATCTCGCCGCGGGCGATCAGCCGGAACAGCGGCTCGCCGACGGCCGTCGCGGTGGCGCCGATGCGCGCCGTGCGGCGGTTGACGATGCCGGCCTCGGGCGCCCGGATCTCGGTGCGGGCCCGGCGCAGCGCGATCTCCTTGGCCTGCGCCCGCGCGGTGGCGAGATCGGCCTTGGCCCCGTCGAGACCGCCCTTCGCCGCCGCCAGCCGGCCCTCGGCGCCCTGGGCCGTCGAGACGCGCTGCTCCAGCGTCACCGCCGTGGCATTTCCCGTCTTCACCAACGACTGCGCGCGCTCCAGGGCCTGCTTCGCTTCGACGTTGGCGGCCTCCATCTGAACGATCTGGCTCCGAGCCTGGATGATCGCGGCCTCGGCGCGGGCGATCGCCGCGACGTTCGAGGCCTCCGAGGTCTCGATCATCTCCATGGAGAGGCGGGCGAGCACCTGGCCCTTGGCGACCGTGTCGCCCTCCTCCACCAGGAGTTCGGTGATTCGCAGGCCCTCGACCTCCGGCGCCACCAGGATTTCGTCGCGCGGGACCAGCGTGCCGGTGACCACCGCACGCTCGACGATCTCGCGGGTCTCGACCGGCACGACGCTCACGGCGGGCAGCAGCGTGGCCGGATCCGGCACGGTCGCCGGCTCGGCCGCGAGGGCGTGCGCGCAGGCGGTTGCCAGCAGAGCCGCCGTGAGCAGAGGGAGGAATCGGGTCTGGGTCATCGCTATGCTTCGCTCACGGGCACCCCGCGCCAGCCTTTCGTTCCGCCTCAGACCGGCGTTTTCAAGGCGTGACCGTGTCGTGCCTTGCGCGGCGGCGACGCTACCATGGCGGACCCGGAATTTCTCAAGCAATCGCAAGGGTGCAGTGCAACCCGCCAATGGGCCGCACGTTGATGAAGCCAGACCACGATCTATCCGGACGGTGTCGAATGAGCATTTTCCAGATCAAGCAGAAGACCAGCGGCGCCGTTCTCTGGACAGGCAGCGCCCATGACGAAAAGACCGCGCTCGACGCGATGGCACGCGAGGCCGGGTATCCGGATTACGCGTCCCTGCCGAACCAGATCCGGGCGAGCGGTGTCCAGGCGGCCAAGCTCGACCTGATCTCGTAGATCTCTTTCGCCCCACACGAATACTTTATAAGGCATCCTTCGATGAAGGGTGCCTTTTCGTTATCCATACCACGGGAGGTATTTCTGCCGAGAACGGGGATCACCTTTCCGTGCACCGGCTACCCTTGCCAAGACACCGAATCAGGGCCTAGCATCATGTCATCGCCACTGCAGGCTTCGGTCGCGGCGGCTGATGGATAGAGATGAAGGAGGTTCGCTTATGCGTTACTCTGTCGTTCTCTCAACGTCGCGCACCGATGACGGTGACGCGGACGATCCACCGAATCAGTACCGACAGGGATGAGGCTTTCGGGAGGGCGAGTGCCGCTCGCGACCGACCTTAAGGGTCGTCGACGGTGGCCCGATCCTCACGGGGAACCCTTGAACCCGAAAGCGTGGACCCTGCCTGAAGGCCCGACATTCGCCGTGTCGGGCCTTTCTCATGCGTGGTCTCGACGGCATCGTCGGCATCGCCGATACCGTGACGATCTTCGCGAAGACGATTTTCGCACGGTCCGGGATCCGCGCACGGCAGAATGGCCCAGTTGAGTGACGATTGCTTTGCCGCCGGCGAAGCGCCGATGACCATCGAGGAGGCCGTGGCGCTGGTCGAGCGGCGCGTCTGCACGGTCGCCGGCATCGAGACGGTGCCGCTCGCCCGGGCCGACGGCCGCATCTCTGCCGTGGATGTCCGAACTCCCGGCGACCTGCCGCCCTTCGATAACTCCGCCGTCGACGGCTACGCCGTGCGTCACGCGGCGTTGGCGCCCGACCGGGAGACCGTGCTGCCGCTGGGCGGCCGGCTGACGGCGGGAGTTTCGGCCGAGGGCGTGCTCGCCGGCGACACGGCGGTGCGCATCTTCACCGGCGCCCCGATGCCGCGCGATGCCGACACCGTGTTCATGCAGGAGGACGTGCGCGCCGAGGGCAGCCGCATCGCCCTGCCCCCCGGGCTGAAGCCGGGCGCCAACCGCCGCCGGGCCGGCGAGGATGTCTCGCGCGGCGATCTCGTGATTCCCGCCGGCCGTCGTCTGAGGCCACAGGATCTCGCACTTGCCGCCGCCACCGGTTTCGAGGGCCTCGCGGTGCGCAGCCCCCTACGGGTCGCCCTCTTCTCCACCGGCGACGAACTGACCGATCCGGGGACGGTCCTGCGCCCCGGTGCGATCCACGATTCGAACCGTGTCATGCTCGGCGCTCTGCTGCGCCGCCTCGGGGTCGCGGTCGCGGATCTCGGCATTCTCCGAGACGAGCCGGAGCCGTTGGCACGCCGGCTCGCTGCCGCAGCCGAGGATCACGACCTCATCGTCACCTCCGGCGGCGTCTCGGTCGGCGAGGAGGATCATGTGAAGGCGGCGGTCGAGGCGGTCGGGCGGCTGTCTTTCTGGCGCCTCGCGATCCGGCCCGGCCGGCCCGTCGCCATGGGCCAGATCGGCCGGAAGCCGTTCGTCGGACTGCCGGGCAATCCCGTTGCCGCCTACGTCACGCTGCTTTTCGTGGTGCGCCCGCTGATCGCGCGGCTGGCCGGCCAGACCCTGGCCCCGCCGACACCCCAGCCCGTGCGCGCCGCGTTCGGTTACCGCAAGAAACCCGGTCGCCGCGAATATCTTCGCGTCAGCGTCGCGCCGGGGGCAGACGGCGTCGTCGAGGCCCAGAAATACCCGAAGGACGGCAGCGCCGCCCTCACCTCGCTGACCGAGAGCGACGGGCTCGCCGAACTCTTGGATGACGCGACCGGGGTGAGCCAGGGCGACACGATCCGATTCTACCCGCACGCGCTGTTGTGGTGAGGTCGTCCCCGCTCGGCACGTTCGGACCGAGCGCATCCCCTCGCCCCGCAAGCGGGGAGAGGGGATGCGTACCTCCAGAGCGCTCGACCGGAGCCGGCATGAGCCATCACCCCTTCGGCCGCGGCCCGTAGCTCCGAAACTTCTCCACGTTGCGCGCGATCTCGTCGTCCGGCAGCACGCGCGGCGTACCCACCTGGAGCGCCACGGCGTATTGCCGGCAGAGCGTCTCCAGCTCCACCGCGAGCCAGAGCGCCTTGGCGAGGCCCGGCCCGGTGGCGATCATGCCGTGGTTGGCGAGCAGACAGCAGGTCCGGTCCTCCAGCGCCTCAAGCGCCAGTTCGGACAGCTCCGGCGTGCCGAAGGTGGCGTAGCCGCTACAGCGCACCGTCGGGCCGCCCGCGGCCGCGATCATGTAGTGCACCGCCGGAATCTCCATCCCGCAGATCGCGAAGGCCGTGCAGTGGATCGGGTGGGCGTGGACCACCGCATTCACGTCGGCGCGAGCCTCCAGGATGTCGCGGTGGAAGCGCCACTCGCTCGACGGCGCCAGCGGGTGCTCGAACCCGCCATCCATCCGCAGATGCACGATGTCGTCGGCGCTCATCTGCTCGTAGGGCAGGCCCGAGGGCGTGATCAGCAGGCCGTCCCCCCAGCGCACCGAGACGTTGCCCGAGGTGCCGTGGTTGAGGCCGAGCCCGCTCAGGCTGCGGGCCGCGTCGACGATCGACTGGCGCACCGCGAATTCGGTGTGACGGGACATGGCGGCCTCCTGAGACGCCCCCTCTTCTCCCAGGCCGGCGGCCCTGACAACCGAGGGAAAGTCCCGACCTTCTCAGGGCTGTCATGAAGCGCGGGCTAAGCCCGGGGCGACGATCCACGTAGGTGCCCCGAGACATGACCGACGACGCAGCCACCATCGAGGCGATCCGCCGCGAGCTGGCCGACAGCTACGACGAGGAGTTCGAACTCGAACTCGAGGACGAGCGCCTCGAAGGCGTTGCCACGGCCGCGACCGGCCACACGCCGAACGGCATGGAGCGCAAGGTCTATTTTCGAGAACTGCTCCGCCTGCAGCACGAACTCGTGCGGCTGCAGGACTGGGTGCAGAGCCAGAAGCTCCGGGTCGTGGTGCTGTTCGAGGGGCGCGATTCCGCCGGCAAGGGCGGCGCGATCAAGCGCATCACCCAGCGCCTCAACCCACGCATCTGCCGCGTCGCGGCCCTGCCCGCACCGAGCGAGCGCGAGCGCACGCAATGGTACTTCCAGCGCTACGTCGCCCATCTGCCGGCGGCCGGCGAGATCGTGCTGTTCGACCGCTCCTGGTACAATCGGGCCGGCGTCGAGCGGGTGATGGGCTTCTGCACCGAGGCCGAGGTGGAGGAGTTCTTCCGTTCCGTGCCCGAGTTCGAGCGCATGCTCGTCCGCTCCGGCATCGTGCTCGTCAAATACTGGTTCTCGATCACGGACGCGGAGCAGGAATTCCGCTTCCAGATGCGCATCCATGATCCGCTGAAGCAGTGGAAGCTCAGCCCGATGGACGTCGAATCACGCAGCCGCTGGGAGGACTACACCCGCGCCAAGGAGGAGATGCTGGCCCGCACCCACATCCCCGAGGCGCCCTGGCGCGTGGTCGAGGCTGTGGACAAGAAGCGCGCCCGCCTCAACTGCATCAGCCACCTGCTGCAGCAGATACCCTACTCGGACGTCCTGCATCCGCCGGTGACCCTGCCGCCCCGCGTGCGCCACGAGGATTACATCCGCCAGCCGATCCAGCAGGACCTCTACGTGCCGGATCAATTCTGAGGCCGATGATCGATCGGCCGAAACACATCAGGGCCGCGTGTCGGTCTTGAGCGCATCGCTGCCGAACACGTAACCGGCGAACGTCGCGGCCGCGAGAACGAATACCACCAGCTCCCCACCCATCGGACGCTCCATCGTGTCTTGATGAATGGTTAAGCTGTAGAGCGGCTCGGTGTTCCGCCGTGCCGTGGAAATTGTCGGGGACGGACGGTCGTTTCGGCCCCGTGCCGTCGCCTGCGAGCAGACGGCGCTTGACCTCCCCTCCCCCGAACCCGACATCGGGCTCCTCACAGGAGCGATCATGGCGGGCCTCAAGGACAAGCGTGGCTTCATCGACAAGGACCGGCTCGACCTCTCCGAGCGCAAGGCCGTCGAGTACTGGATGAAGCGCTGGGGCGTGACCCTGGATCAGGTCACCGCGGCCCACCGCAAGGTCGGCCGCATGACCAAGGACATCGCCGCCGAGCTCGGCAAGAAGCGCTGACGCCCATGCCCCGCTACTTCTTCCACACCCACATCGACGACGACGTCATCGTCGACCCCGACGGCCGCGACTTGGCCGATGCGGACGCAGCCTGGGCGGCGGCGAAGGTTCTCGCCCTCCAGCTCCTCCAGGGCGCCGACAGCGACCCGGCGCTGTTCAAGGCGGTGATTTTCGTCACCGACACGAGCGAAGAGGTCGTCTTGGAGTTTCCGCTGACCGATGCGCTCGTGGCCGAGCCGGTGGCGCTGCCGGACGACGAGACGCGGCATTGAGGTGAGTGGTCCTCCGTCGTCCCTGCGAGCGCAGCGAAGCAATCCAGGGCCACGCACAGACCATCGGGGAGCCGGCCCTGGATCGCTTCGCCTTCGGCTCGCGATGACGGCGCGGGTACCCGACCCTACGAATGGATCACCTTCCCATACGCATCCAGCACGCTCTCGTGCATCATCTCCGAGAGCGTCGGGTGCGGAAACACCGTGTGCATCAGGTCTTCCTCGGTGGTCTCGAGGTTCATGGCGACGACGTAGCCCTGGATCAGCTCGGTGACCTCGGCGCCGACCATGTGGGCGCCGAGCAACTGCCCGGTCCCCGCATCGAAGATCGTCTTGATCAGCCCGTCCGGCTCGCCCAGCGCGATCGCCTTGCCGTTGCCCGCGAACGGGAAGCGGCCGACCTTGATGGCAAAGCCTTGCTCGCGGGCCTTGGCCTCGGTGAGGCCGACGCTGGCGATCTGCGGCTGGCAATAGGTGCAGCCGGGGATTTTTGCCTTGTCCATCGGGTGGGTGGGCAGACCCTTGATCGTCTCGATGCAGAGCACGCCCTCGTGCTCGGCCTTGTGCGCCAGCATCGGCGGCCCGGCGACGTCGCCGATGGCGTAGATGCCGGGTACGTTGGTGCGCCCGAGCCCATCGGTGACGACGATGCCGCGCTCGATCGCGACCCCGAGCCGTTCGAGGCCGAGATTCTCGATGTTGCCGACGACGCCCACCGCCGAGATCAGCTTTTCGGCCGTCAGCGTCTGTGAGCCGTCCTTGTCGTCCTCGACGGTCGCGGTGACCGAGTCGGCGCCCTTCTCGACCTTCGTCACCTTGGCGCCGGTGAGGATCCTGATGCCCTGCTTCTCGAAGCGCTTGCGGGCGATGGCGGCGATCTCGGCGTCCTCCACCGGCAGGATCTGCGGCAGCAGCTCGATCACCGTCACCTCGGCGCCCATGGTGCGGTAGAACGAGGCGAACTCGATGCCGATCGCGCCCGAGCCCATCACCAGCAGGCTCTTGGGCATTTTTTCCGGGACCATGGCCTCGTAGTAGGTCCAGATCTTCTGCTTGTCGGGCTCGATGCCGGGCAGGGCACGGGGCCGTGCGCCGGTGGCGACGATGATGTGCGTGGCTGTGTAGCTGCCTGCCCCCTTGGCGCCCTTCGGCGCGGGCGCCCGTGCCGTCTCCTTCACCGTAACCCGGCCCGGCGCGTCGATGGCGGCCTCGCCCCAGATCACGTCGACCTTGTTCTTCTTGAGCAGCATCCCGACGCCGCCGTTGAGCCGGCCCGAGACGCCGCGCGAGCGCTTGACCACCGCCGCGATGTCGAAGCTCACATCCTTGGCGGAGAGCCCGTAATCGCCGGCATGCTGCATGTAGTGAAAGATCTCGGCCGAGCGCAGCAGCGCCTTGGTCGGGATGCAACCCCAGTTCAGGCAGATGCCGCCGAGATGCTCCCGGTCGACCACCGCGGTCTTGAACCCGAGCTGCGCCGCCCGGATTGCCGTGACGTAACCGCCTGGCCCGGCACCGATGATGATGACGTCGTAGGTCTCGGACATTCAGCTCTCCGGCCACGCTCCTCCCCCTTGTGGGGAGGAGTTGGAGGTGGGGGTGGTTCCGCCGGGCTCCGGGGCGGCTAGCGGAGCCACCCCCATCCCTGACCCTTCCCCACAAGGGCGAAGGGAACGCGGCGCGTTCAACGCAGCGAGAATCGTTTCGAGGACGCCATCGATCTCACGCATGACCTCAGCGTTCGTGAAGCGGAGGACGCGGAAGCCTTGCGCTGCCAGAGCCGCGTCCCGTCGCGCGTCGTAGGCCGCCTGAGCGTCGTGGCCGTGTCCGCCGCCATCGACTTCGATGACGAGCTTGGCGTCCAGGCAGCAGAAATCGGCGACGTAGGAACCGAGGGCGGCCTGCCGCCGAAAATGCGAGCCTGAGACCGGAATCCGATGGCGGAGATGCTTCCAGAGCCGCTTTTCCGGTTCGGTTAGCGAACGCCGTAATGTCTTCGCGTTTGCGGCCGCCCGCGGCGATGCGGACATCGGCGGCGACCGTCTCCAGGGCATCGCCAGGGCTCCACTCATCGCGCCGTGAGGCACGGACGACGTACTTGCCGTCGACCCTCTCCTCCCCCTTGTGGGGAGGAGCCGGAGGTGGGGGTGGTTCCGCCTGCCGCGAGGGTCCAAGCGGAGCCACCCCCACCCTCGATCCCTCCCCACAAGGGGGAGGGAGGAGCATCAGTGCGCTCGGCCGCCATCAGACCAGCATCCCCATCGGGTTCTCGATCAGCCCCTTGAACGCCGCGAGCAGCTGCGCCCCGAGTGCCCCGTCGACCACGCGGTGATCGACCGAGAGCGTCACCGTCATCGCCTGCACGACGGCCGGAGCGCCGTTCTTGGCCACCACGCGGGCCTCGCCGCCGCCCACCGCCAGGATGGTGCCGTGGGGCGGGTTGATGACCGCGGAAAAGCTCTTGATGCCGAACATGCCGAGGTTCGACACCGCCGTGGAGCCGCCCTGGTATTCCTCGGGCTTGAGCTTCTTGGAGCGGGCGCGGCCGGCGAGGTCCTTCATCTCGGCGGAGATCGTCGAGAGCGTCTTCTGCTCGGCCCGGCGGATCACCGGGGTGAACAGCCCGCCGTCGATGGCGACGGCCACGCCGACGTCGGAGGTCCGGAACTTCAGGATGCGGTCGCCGGCCCAGACGGCGTTGGCGTCCGGCACGTGCTGCAGGGCGACGGCGAGGGCCTTGATCACGAAGTCGTTCACCGAGAGCTTGAAGGCCGGCTTGCCGTCCCGGTCCTTCGGCGCGCCGGCGTTGACCTGCGTGCGCAGCGCCAACAGGGCGTCGAGCTCGACGTCCACCGACAGGTAGAAGTGCGGCACCGTCTGCTTCGACTCGACGAGGCGCTTGGCGATGGTCTTGCGCATCCCGTCGAGGGTAATTTCTTCGTAGCTGCCGGCCTCGAACAGCGCCTTGACCTGGTCCGTGGTCATGCCTGTGGCGACGCCGCCCGCGGTCGGGACTGCGGCCTTCGGGGTGGGTGCCGCCGGCGCTGTCGCGGGCTCGGCGGCCGCCTTGCCCGTACCGGCCGCCTTGGCCGCCTGCACGTCGGCGACGACTACTCGGCCATGCGGGCCGGAGCCCTTCACGGCGGTGACGTCGATGCCTTCCTGCTTGGCGATGCGGCGGGCCAGCGGTGAGGCGAAGATGCGGCCCGTCGCCGGCTGCGCCGCACCGTTCGGCTTGGCGCCCTCGGGCGCGGCGTCGACCCGGGCGTATTCCCGATGACCGCCGCCGGGCGCCACGTTCTCGCTCGCCGTGTCGGCGGGCTCGGCCGCATTCTTTGCTGCCGGCGCGCTGCTCGACGCCGCCGTGACGCTGGCGGGGTCCTCGCCGTCCTGAGCGATCAGGGCGATCAGGTCGTTCACCGGTACGTCGGCGGTGCCCTCGGGCACCACGATCCTGGCGAGCACGCCCTCGTCGATCGCCTCGACCTCCATGGTGGCCTTGTCGGTCTCAATCTCGGCGAGGATGTCGCCGGATTTCACCGCGTCGCCCTCCTTCTTGAGCCATTTGGCGAGGTTGCCCTTCTCCATGGTCGGGGACAGGGCGGGCATCAGCACGTTGATCGGCATGGATTCAGCTCTCGGGCGGGCCTGAAGGGGCCGGATCGTCGAAGGCGAACAGGTCGTCGAGGGGAAACGCGATCGCGTCGAAGGGCGGCAGCGAGACGGTTTCGCCCCGCTGGATGGTACCGAGCAACAGCCACCGGCCACCGGTAAGGGCGAAGGCTTCGAGTTCGCCGTCGGTCGGATCGAGCAGCCAGAGATGGCCGACTCCAGCGTCCGCGTAGATCTGACGCTTCGAGCCACGATCGAGCCGCCTCGTGGACGGTGACAGGATTTCGCAGACCCAGTCCGGCGGGGTCTCAATGAAGGCTGTCTCTGGCTCGACAGGCAGACGGCTGCGACGCCAGCCGGCGAGATCGGGCACGACGATCTGCGGCCCAAAATGCAGCTCGGGCTCGTCCATGAAGATCCAACCGCCCGGCCCGCCGCGTCCGTAACGAAAGGGCGGGCTGAGAGTACCGCTCAGATCATTGGCCATCGTCGCATGCCTGGGGCGCGGCCGCGGATGCGTCTCCAGCGTCCCGTCGATGATCTCGGCGACGAGATGTTCCGGGACGGCCTCCAGGTCGGCATAGGTGGCGATGCGGCGTGCGGGCTCGGCCATGGTCAGGGCTTCCGTCGCACCAGGCGAACGAGCCGGGGCGTCGTGTGCGTGATCGTAGCCCGTTCGTCCCGACAGGTCATGCGATGGGCCTTGGCGGTCTAGTTGAAGCTGCCGGGGTCGAGGCTCTCGGCCTCGATGCCCGCGCGGATGCGCTCGAACGCCTCCTCCTCCGACATGTCCGTCTCCAGCGCGTAGGCGCGCGCAGCCTGACGGGCGAGGTCGATCAGCAGGCGCCCCCAGGTGGCGGGATCGTCGAAGGAGCGGCGCAGCGCCACGCTCACGGCCCCGTCGACGACGGCGGCGCGCAGCACTTCGATGCCGCCCTGTTCGAGGGCGTCCGGCGGGATGTCGAGGGCTTCGAAATTTTTCGTCATAGATCCGAGATCGCCTCTCACTCCAAAATGGTCGCGCATTCGAAGCCGACAGGCTGGCGTGTGCTGCAACGAAGAACTCGCAACTTCTGCCGCGATGTTCCCAGTATCATGACGGCATAGTCGTGCGGCAAGCGCGCCTCGCCGCAACTAAGGTTCCAAATGCCGCTCCGTGTGCCGATTTCTGAATTGACAATCGTCTGAATGCGACAAGCACTGGGGTCCGCGATGTGCACGGCACGATCGAATAGCTGGATCTGAAGACTTGCGGGCATCTTCAGTATCTCGGATACCGAGCCAACAAGCGGCTCCCGCTTGGGTTGGCAGTCCCCCGAATCGCGTGAGCAGGACCCTGTCTCTTCAGCCGCAGACGCTGCGCGATTGAAAGCAACATGACAGTCAAAAGAGAGAAACGCGCAAAACAAATATGCTGCTAGGTATCGTGATACGCGCATAGATTCGTTGCCCTATACCAATTTACTTGTAACAAACCGCCTTCGCCGCCGCGATCACCTCACCGACATTCGGCAGCGCCAGTTTCTCGAGGTTCGCCGCATACGGCATCGGCACGTCCTTGCCGGTTACGCGCAGCACCGGGGCGTCGAGGTAGTCGAAGGCGTCGACCATGAGCCGGGCGACGATCTCGGCGCCGATGCCGCTCTGGGGAAAGCCCTCCTCGACGGTGACGCAGCGACCGGTCTTCTTCACCGAGGCGACGACGGTGTCGGTGTCCATCGGGCGCAGCGTGCGCAGGTCGATCACCTCGGCCTCGATGCCCTCCTCGGCGAGCGCCTGCGCCGCCTTGAGCGCGTAGGTCATGCCGATGGAGAACGAGACGATGGTCACGTCCGTGCCCGGCCGGTGGACCTTGGCCTTGCCGATCGGCAGCACGAAGTCGTCAAGCTTCGGCACCGGGAAGCTCTGCCCGTAGAGGATCTCGTTCTCTAAAAAAATCACCGGGTTCGGGTCGCGGATCGCGGCCTTGAGCAGGCCTTTGGCGTCGGAGGCCGTATAGGGCGAGACCACCTTCAGGCCGGGCACGTTGGAGTACCAGGCGGAGTAGTCGTGGCTGTGCTGGGCGCCGACGCGGGCGGCCGCGCCGTTGGGGCCGCGAAACACGATCGGGCAGCCAAGCTGGCCGCCCGACATGTAGAGCGTCTTGGCCGCCGAGTTGATGATGTGATCGATCGCCTGCATGGCGAAGTTGAAGGTCATGAACTCGCAGATCGGGCGCAGGCCCGTGAAGGCCGCGCCCACCGCGATGCCGGCGAAGCCGTGCTCGGTGATCGGGGTGTCGACCACCCGGCGTGCACCGAATTCCTGCAGCAGCCCCTGCGTGACCTTGTAGGCGCCCTGGTACTCGGCGACCTCCTCGCCCATCACGAAGACCTTGTCGTTCGCACGCATCTCCTCGGCCATGGCGTCGCGCAGGGCCTCGCGGACGGTCATCGAGACCATCGGCGTGTCGGCCGGGAATTCCTGCATCACCGGCGCGGCGGCCTTGTTGGTGACGACGGCCGGCGCGGCCGGAGCTTTTTTGGCCGAGTCGTCGCCGGTCTTGGCCGTGGCGGAGGGAGCGTCCGCCATCCCCTCGGCGTCCATGTCCGGTGTCGGCGCGGGCTGGGTGTCGCCCTTGGCGCTTGCCTTCGGCTTGCCGCCGCCGGCTGCCGCTGCGGCGACGTCCTCGCCCTCGGCGGCGATGATCGCGATCGGTGTGTTCACCGCGACGTTCTCGGTGCCGTCCGGTACCAGGATCTTGGCGAGCACGCCCTCGTCGATCGCCTCGACCTCCATGGTGGCCTTGTCGGTCTCGATCTCGGCGAGGATGTCGCCGGACTTCACCGCGTCGCCCTCCTTCACGAGCCACTTGGCGAGCTTCCCCTCCTCCATGGTGGGCGAGAGGGCGGGCATCAGGATGTCGGTCGCCATGAACGCTGCTCTATCGATCCGGTCGCGTGGGGTGGTCGGTCGGCCGAGCGGGGCTCAGGCGCTGGCCTCCAGCAGGATGTCCGTCCAGAGCTCCTTCGGATCGGGCTCGGGATCGTGGGTGGCGAACTCGGCCGCGTCGTTGACGATCTCGCGGATCTTGGCGTCGGTGGCCTTGAGGTCTGCCTCGGAGACCCCGTGCGCCTCGATCAGGCGCTTGCGCACCATCTCGATCGGGTCGTGCTCGTCGCGCATCTTCGAGACCTCGTCCTTGGTCCGGTACTTGGCCGGGTCGGACATCGAGTGGCCGCGATAGCGGTAGGTCTGCATTTCGAGGATGAAGGGGCCCTGCCCCGACCGGGCGTGCTCCACGGCGCGCTCGGCGGCCTCGCGCACGGTGCGCACGTCCATGCCGTCGACCTGCTCGCCCGGAATGCCGAAGGAGAGGCCACGCTTCGAGAAATCGGTCTGGGCCGAGGCGCGGGCCACCGAGGTGCCCATGGCGTAGCGGTTGTTCTCGACCACGTAGACCACCGGCAGCTTCCAGAGGGCGGCCATGTTGAAGCTCTCGTAGACTTGGCCCTGGTTGGCCGCGCCGTCGCCCATATAAGTGAAGCTGACCTTGCCGTTCTTCGTGTAGGCGTCGGCGAAGGCGAGGCCGGTGCCGAGGGAAACCTGCGCCCCGACGATGCCGTGCCCGCCGAAGAACTGCTTCTCGCGCGAGAACATGTGCATCGAGCCGCCCTTGCCGCGGCTGTAGCCGCCGCGGCGGCCGGTCAGCTCGGCCATGACGCCTCTGGCTTCCATGCCGGTGGCGAGCATGTGGCCGTGGTCGCGGTATCCGGTGATGACCTGGTCGCCGTCGGTCGAGGCCATCTGCAGGCCGACCACCACGGCCTCTTGGCCGATATAGAGGTGGCAGAAGCCGCCGATGAGACCCATGCCGTAGAGCTGGCCCGCCTTCTCCTCGAAGCGGCGGATCAGGAGCATCTCCCGATAGGCGTGCAGATCCTCGTCCTTGGTGAATTGCGGGATGTTGGGAGCGGGCTGGTGCTGGGGCGCATCCACGCCTGGCGCGGCCGTGCCCACATCGCTGCCTGCTGCCATCGGCGACCTCCCGGACTTGTCTGTCGTGGAAGGGTTCTAGGGCGCGGCGCGCGGGAAAGCGAGGGTCGGAGCGCGGCCGGGGTGGCGTTCTGCCCGGTTTCGACAGCCGTCGGGCTCGCAGTGCGATCCGTGCGGAGCACAGGCCGATTTCGCCGGATTATTCAGAATGCATAATCGTGCGGGCGCTGGGCGCGCGCAGGTCAGGGGTCGATGATCACGACGTCGTTGGCGTGGACCCGGCCGAGGACGACACGGGCGCGCTCCTCCAACAGGTCGCGGTCGATCTGCTCGGAGCGCAGCAGCGAGACCCGGTGCTCCCAGGTGGCGCGCTCAGCTTTGACCGCCGCGAGCTCCTTGTTGAGGCCGTAGGCCTCGACCTTGAGGGCGCGCTTGGCCTCCATGCCGCGGTTGCCCGTCTCGGCCTGGAGCAGGAAATAGCCGCCCACCAGCGCCGACACCGTCCAAAGGACGGCGGGCACGACGACGGCTCGGACGCGGCGACGGATGACCATGGCGCCTACGATGCAGCGCCAGGGTTAACGTTTCGCGAAGTTTTTCGCGCCGGTCAGGCCGAAGCGAGCTGCTTCAGCGCCTCGCGGCCGGCGTAGCGGCCCTGCGCACCCAGGCCCTCTTCGATGCGGATCAGCTGGTTGTACTTGGCCAACCGGTCGGAACGCGCGAGCGAGCCGGTCTTGATCTGTCCGCAATTCGTCGCGACGGCCAGATCCGCGATGGTCGAGTCCTCGGTCTCGCCGGAGCGGTGCGACATCACCGCGGTGTAGCCGGCGCGCTGGGCCATATCGACGGCGGCGAGCGTCTCGGTGAGCGAGCCGATCTGGTTGACCTTCACCAGGATCGAGTTGGCCGTGCGCTCCTTGATGCCCCGCGACAGGCGCTCGACATTGGTCACGAACAGGTCGTCGCCGACGAGCTGGACCCGGTCGCCGATCTTCCGGGTGAGCAGGTTCCAGCCCTCCCAGTCGTCCTCGGACATGCCGTCCTCGATCGAGAGGATCGGGTAGGCACTCGCCAACTTGGCGAGGTAATCCACCTGCTGCTCGATGGAGCGGGTCTGGCCCTCGCCCTCGTAATGGTAGGCGCCGTTCTTGAAGAACTCGGTGGCCGCGCAATCGAGCGCCAGCACCACGTCCTGGCCCGGCTTGAAGCCGGCGGCCTGGATCGACTCCATCACGAAATCGAGGGCGGCCTCGGCCGAGGGCAGGTTCGGGGCGAAGCCGCCCTCGTCGCCGACATTGGTGTTGTGGCCGGCCTTCTTCAGCGCGCCCTTGAGCGTGTGGAAGATCTCGGCGCCCATCCGGACGGCTTCGCTGAACGAGGGCGCGCCGATCGGCATCACCATGAATTCCTGGAAGTCGATCGGGTTGTCGGCATGGGCGCCGCCGTTGACGATGTTCATCATCGGCACGGGCAGCACGCGGCCCTGGACGCCGCCGACATAGCGGTAGAGCGGCAGGCCGGCGGTCTCGGCCGCGGCCTTGGCGACGGCGAGCGAGACGCCGAGGATGGCGTTGGCGCCGAGGCGCGCCTTGTTCGGGGTGCCGTCGAGGTCGATCATCGCCTCGTCGATGGCGACCTGATCCTCGGCCTCCATGCCGCCGATGGCGTCGAGGATCTCGGTCTGCACCGCCTCCACCGCCTTGAGCACGCCCTTGCCGCCGAAGCGCGCCTTGTCGCCGTCGCGGAGCTCCACCGCCTCGTGGGCACCGGTGGAGGCGCCGGAGGGGACCGCAGCGCGGCCGAAGGAGCCGTCTTCCAGCAATACGTCCACCTCGACCGTGGGGTTGCCCCGGCTATCGAGAATCTCGCGGGCGGCGATGTTGGTGATCGCGGTCATCGAAGGTCCTTCGTCAGGCGTCGCGCGGCGCCGGGCCGGCAGGCGGCGGCAGGGTGCGACATCATCCGCGCGGCTTATCCGCCAAGCGGCAGCGCCGGGCAAGCGCCGCCGCAGTTCAAGAATTTTTTGAGACTTCGAAGTATTTTTCGCCCGTGCGGGCGCGGACGACGGTCCCCGCCCCGTCCGAGCCGGATGCGCCTCGCGCGGCTTCCCGCTATAGCGGCGGCATGAGCGACGATCTCCAGCCCGCCGGCCTGCAACTCGGCCAGTCCACCCCTCTGCCCGCCTCTCCCGAGACGGCGCAACTCGATCGGGTGCCGAACCCGCACGCCGACACCGACTATCTCGCGCGCTTCACCGCGCCCGAGTTCACCTCGCTCTGCCCGGTGACCGGCCAGCCGGATTTCGCGACACTGGTGATCGACTACGTGCCGGGCGACTGGCTCGTCGAATCGAAGTCGCTCAAGCTCTATCTCGGTGCCTTCCGCAACCACGGCGCCTTCCACGAGGATTGTACGGTGGGCATCGGCCGGCGGCTGACGGCGCTTCTCGAACCGCGCTGGCTGCGCATCGGCGGCTACTGGTACCCGCGCGGCGGCATTCCGATCGACGTGTTCTGGCAGACCGGGGAGCCGTTGAAGGGCGTCTGGCTCCCCGAGCAGGGTGTCGCAAATTATCGCGGGCGGGGCTGAGCCTTCGACCGTTTCGCCTTCCCGCAAGGGGAAAGGACACCGCTCGCCACGGACTTGCCGTTCGATCGGGGAGGGTCTCGCCTCAGTGCTGCTCGGCCAGCACGCGGACGGCGCGGGCGATCAAGCGCTCCTGCCGGTCCGTCGGTCCGTGGTGGATGACGGCAACGGCCTCCAGCATACGCTCCAGGTCGTCGCGCTCGGAGGCGTCGAGCTTTTCGCGGAGCAGAGGGGCGATGTGGTCGATCGCCGTGTCGGCGTCGGCGGCCTGCGCCGCGGCATGGCGGATATAAGCCATGCGGGCCGCGAGATCGTCGCCGGCGGGAACGATCGTGCGCATCTGCTCCTCGATCGCCGTTTCCTGCTCGGGCGTCGGCGTGCCGCGGACCAGCGCGACGAGCTGCATGAGCACCCCGGCGGCGTCGGCCGGGGTCCTGATCGCGCGCAGCGGCGCCGCCTTGAAGGCGGCCTCACTCTTCAGTCTCAGCTTCGCGTTGCGGCGGTCTCCGAGATAGCGGTCGATCTGCTCCATGCCGTTTCCGTACATGAACCAGTAGATGAGCCCCGTCATCACCGCCCCGACGACGGCTGCGATCACTGGCATTCGACACCCCCAATGTGTCCTCAGACACACGCAAGATGTCCAGAATGTCGCAGGGACGCAATCGGGTTGAGCCGGCTAAGCCTCGCACCTGCCGCGTGAAGCCGGCAAACGAAAAGGCGGCCGGTTTGCACCGGCCGCCCTTCATCGTGACGCGTGATACGGCTCAGTAGCCGTAGTAACCGCCGCCATACCCATAGGCCGGAGCGTAGCCGTAGGCCGGACGCTCATAATAGCCGTAGGCCGGGCGGCCGTAGTAGTTGCTGGCCGCGCCGGCGGCGATGGCTCCGGCCGCGAGGCCCGCGATGCCGAGGCCCACGGCAGCGCCCGTGCCGATGCCGCGACGGCCGCCATAGTAACCACGGCCGTAGCCGCCGCCGTAGTGACCGCCGTAGTAGCCGCGGCCGTAGGGGCGCGCTTCGGCGGTCGCTGCGAGAATCGGGATGGTCGAAGCCACGATGGTCGTGATGATTGCAAGTTTGCGCATAGCGTCCTTCCCACTTCGAGCTTTGTTAGGGCGGATAACGCCGAGCTTCGCACCGAGTTCCGAAGAATTCGGGGAAATCCGAAACCGCTTCCGCCGGCCCGAAGATTTTCGATGGCCTCAGGATCGCATCCGCGAAATGAACCTGTGCTGAAAGCGGAGTGACGGACGGACGGGAATCGTCGCGTTAACTACGATGCCGAATTCTTGGCCAGCCGGTCAAAGGCCTGCAACGTGGCGAGTAGCCCCGGCATCGCGTCAAGCGGCACCATGTTCGGTCCGTCCGAAGGGGCGTTGTCGGGATCCTGATGCGTCTCGATGAACAGCCCGGCGACGCCGACGGCCACGGCGGCGCGGGCCAGCACCGGCACGAACTCGCGCTGGCCGCCGGATGTCGCACCCTGCCCGCCCGGCTGCTGCACGGAATGCGTCGCGTCGAACACCACGGGTGCGCCATGGGTGACCCGGGCCATGATCGGCAGCGACCGCATATCCGAGACCAGCGTGTTGTAGCCGAACGAGGCGCCGCGCTCCGTGACCATGACGTTGGGGTTGCCGGCCCCGGTCACCTTGGCGGCGACGTGGGCCATGTCCCAGGGCGCCAGGAACTGGCCCTTCTTGACGTTGACCACCCGGCCGGTTGCGGCGGCGGCGAGCAGCAGGTCGGTCTGACGGCAGAGGAAGGCCGGGATCTGCAGCACGTCGACGACGTGCGCTGCCGCGGCACAGTGCGAGGCCTCGTGCACGTCGGTCAGCACCGGCAGGCCCAGCCGCTCCTTGATCTCGGAAAAAATCGGCAGCGCGCCCTCCAGTCCGATGCCCCGGGCGGTGCCGCCGGAGGTACGGTTGGCCTTGTCGAAGGAGGACTTGAAGACGAGGCCGATGCCGAGCCTGTCGGTCATGTCCTTCAGCGCGGCAGCGATGGTGAGGGCGTGCTCCCGGCTCTCGAGCTGGCACGGGCCGGCGATGAGCGCGAAGGGCAGATGGTTGGCGAAGGCGACGGCGCCGGCATGGACGACGGGGCCGGTGGCGGCGGAGGTCTGCGACATGGCTCTCGCTCTACTCCGCTCACGAGCGGGCGGAAAGTCCGCCCCTGCGCCTCGGCCCCCGATCCGCTGCGAGCCGGCACAGCGCCCCTTCCGTAAATCCGTCGAGCCGGTCCGTCGGCTCGCAGCGCAGCACTGCGCTGCCCGCCCTGCCCTGCTGCGGTTCGCCGGTGAGCAGCGTCTGCTGGTGCAGGTTCAGCGCCAGGGTCTCGACGCCCTCGGCATCGGCCTTCGCAAGCGTCTTCGCCGCGAGACCGATCAGCACGAAGTAAGAGCGGTTCGGCTGGCGATAGAGTGAGCGAAACACCATCCGGCGGGGCGTGCCGCAATCGAGGCTCATGCGCTCGGCATCGGCTGCGCGAAACACGACCAGAGAGCCGGTGCGGCCGGCGAGCGAAGCGCCGGTGCCGCGGATCAGCCGCGCGGTCAGTGCGTCGCAGCCGTCGGCGCGGGCCGGAGCGCCGGCGGCGAGACAGAAAATGAGGCCGGCTGCGGCGGCACGGAGGATCATGGCCGACGGTCTATCCCGCACATGGCGGAATGGCGAGACGGAGATCCTCCGAGCACCAGCCTACGGCCCCGGGTCGCTTCGCTGCGCTCGCGATGACGGGGTCGTTCCTGTCGTCGAACGGACAAAGAAATCAGTTCGTGGAGGCGGTGGTGTCGGGGTCCTGCGGCATGGCCTGGCAGGCTTCGCGCTCGTGCGAGCGCAGCACCCGGCGCAGGCGCAGGGGCCGGTCGCCGGATCCGTCGCTGAGCGTGCCGGCGAGCACGTCGGCCGCCGCAATGCCCTGGAAACGCACCGGGCCGGCCTCGCTCTCGACGGTGAAGGCGATCTCGCGGGTCCCGTCGTCGATGGACAGGACTTCGGCTGGGACCGGGGTGACGGCTGTGCCTGCCGCTGCCTCGTACAGCACGCCGTTGCCGTTGGGCGAGCGCCGCACCGTCACGCGCCGGCCTTCCAATCGGTGCGCGCTCGGATCCGTGCAGAGGTCGGCGTAGACGAAGGTGCCGGTGGTCCAGACCGGCCGCGCCGCAGCTTGGAGAGTCGCCGGCACCACGAGCAGTCCGGTCAGGATCAGGGTCGCAGCGCGCATATGGAGGCCTTTCCGGTCGGCAGACGGCGTTGCGGTGCGCCATGCAGGATTCGGGCAACTTTGTGGCGGCCGACTGCCGAACCCCGCCTGGGACCCCGCCGATGTCGCATCGATCCTTTGCTGGTTGATGTCGCGTCGCCGGGCGCGCCGCATGAAACCGCTCACGAAGCCGACGTCCAGGCCGCCCGGCCCTGCGCGTCCAGCGCCTGGAATTCGTCGTCGGTGAGGACGAGGCCGGCACCCTTCACGTTCTCGGCAAGATGCCCGGGATCGCCGGTGCCGGGGATCGGCAGCATTACCGGCGAGCGCTTCAGCAACCACGCCAACGCGACCGCCCCCGCGCTGGTGCCGCGCTGGCCCGCAATGTCGGCGAGTGCCGAACCGGTCTTCGCCAGCGTGCCCTTGTCGAGGGGTGCCCAGGGGATGAAGCCGATGCCATGCCTTTCGCAATGATCCAGAACCGCTTCACTGGTGCGGTCGACGAGGTTGAAGCGGTTCTGGACCGTCGCGACCGGAAAATACGTCCGGGCCGCTTCGATCTCCGCGACCGACACCTCGGAGAGGCCGACATGGCGGATCAGGCCCTCCTCGCGCATCGCCGCGATCACCTCGAACTGGCGCTCGCGCGGGACGTCCGGGCCGATGCGGTGCAGCTGCCAGAGGTCGATGCGGTCGACCCCAAGCCGGCGCAGGCTCATCAGCACGCATTGGCGAAGGTAATCGGGGTGGCCCACCGGCCGCCAGATGTCCGGCCCATGCCGGGTCAGGCCGCCCTTGGTGGCGACGACGAGACCGTCATAGGGGTGAAGCACCTCGCGGATCAGGTCTTCGCTGACGAAGGGGCCGTAGCTGTCTGCGGTGTCGATCAGGTCGATGCCGAGTTCGGGCACCCGCCTCAGCGTGGCTTTCGCCTTGTCCCGATCGGCCGGCTCTCCCCAGATGCCGGGGCCGGTGACGCGCATGGCGCCGAAGCCGAGGCGGTGAACGGTGAGATCGCCGCCGATGGCGAAGGTGCCCGATAGGTGTGCGCTGCTCATGCCCGTTCCGTTCGTCGTGTCACAGGCACAACAAAGTTCGGGGCATCCGGTTCGGCTGGCCGTACCCCCAACGGTTTTCAGGTCGCATGCCGCCCTCACTCCGAACCGATCTCTTCATCGATCGGGAAGGCGATCCAGCGGCTTCAAGGTGATGAACCTTCCGATATCGCTCGGGCCGTCGAAGTCGATTTGCCAGACGGTTCGCACGTTCGGATTGGTGCCGTCCGGCGACGCGATGCGACCTTCGTAATGGAACTTGCGGCCATGCGGGGCGGCATAGGCCTTAATGAGTGTGGCCCCGGCCGGATGCAGGTTGATCGCCTGCAGGAGCTTCAGCGGATCGCCGACGGTGAAGCCGAAGGCCATCAGGAACTTGGCCCGGCCCTTGTTGTCTTCGTGGCTGGGGTTCAACAGAAACTCGGTGACCTTGCCGAGCTCGGTTGCGAAGAGTCGCGGATTGGCCAGATCGCCGGTCAAGATCCAGCGCGGCGGACGAGCCGCAGCAGATCCGGTTCGATCGTCGCCAGGGTCTCCAAAGGCTCGGTGAACTCGACTTCGAAGGCGAGCCCCCTGCCCCAGACCGCGACCACCGTGCCGGTCGAGCCCTTCGGAACCACGGCGTCTTCACCGAGCGCGTCCGCCAGCAGCTGGACGCGGTCCAGCTCGTCGAAAGCAGGCTCCCGGCGAACTTCGGCAGGGCGGCCTGACACCACGTATGTCATGATGCGATCGGACATTTTCGTATCATCGTTTTCGCTCGACCGTGTGGCAACCGGCTTTCTCGCATGGATCGGCGCGATGGCCGCTCTCCCACGCGCGCAACAAAATGACGCCGGCTTCTCTGTGAAGCCGGCGCCGAGTCGGAGGGAATCGACGAGATGACGGCGCGGGCGAACCCGCGCTCGGGAGTACGGCCGAACTCAGCCGCTTTTCGACAGCGAGACCGCGACGAAGCGGGTCACGCCCTTCGAATTCTTGACGCGCATCAGCACCGCCTTGCGTCCGTTGGACTCGGCCGTGCGGATCTGCGCGGCGACGTCGGCAGGGCTCGAGACGTTGGTGCCGGCAACATCCAGGATCACGTCGCCCTGCTCGATGCCCTTGGCCGCAGCCGGACCTTCGGGATCGACCCGCACCACGGCGACGCCGCTGGTGCCGAGGCCGACCTCGTCCGCCGGTGCGAGGCCGAGGCCGAGGCGCGGCTGGCCGCTGTTCGAGAGGCCGCCGTCATCGTCGTTGCGGGCAGCCTTGATGTCGGTCGGCAGGGTGCCGAGTTCGACCGTGGCGACGTCGCTCTTGCCGTTGCGGAGATAGGCGAGCTCGACCTTCGTTCCGGGCTTGAGGCCGGCGATCTTGCGCGACAGCTCCTTGGCGTCGTCGATCGGCTTGCCGTCGACCTTTTCGATGACGTCGCCGGTCTTGAGCCCGGCCTTGGAGGCCGGGGTGCCGCTCTCGGTGGAATTCACCAATGCGCCCCTGGCCTTCTGGAGCCCGAGGCTGTCGGCGATGTCCTGCGTCACCGGCTGGATCTGCACGCCGAGATAGCCGCGCACCACCTTGCCGTCGGTGCGAAGCTGGTCGACCACCGCCTGCACGGTCTCGGCGGGGATCGCGAAGGCGAGGCCGACGCTGCCGCCCGACGGCGAGGCGATCGCCGTGTTCACGCCGACGACCTCGCCGTTGACGTTGAAGTCCGGGCCGCCCGAATTGCCCTTGTTGATCGGCGCGTCGATCTGCAGGAAGTCGTCGTAGGGGCCGGCGCCGATGTCGCGGCCGCGGGCCGAGACGATGCCGGCGGTGACGGTGCCGCCGAGGCCGAACGGGTTGCCGATCGCCACGACCCAGTCGCCGACCTGCGGCGCGGACTTGCCGAACTGGACGTAGGGGTAGGAGCCGGCATCCTGGATCTTCAGGAGGGCGATGTCGGTCTTCGGATCGGTGCCGATCACCTTGGCGTCGAGGGTGCGGTTGTCGTCGAGGGTGACCTGGACGCTCTTGGCCTTGCTCACCACGTGGTTGTTGGTGACGACGTAGCCGTCGGCCGAAATGATGAAGCCTGAGCCGACGGCGCCGCGCTGGCCCTGACGCTGCGGCGACCCGTTCTGGCCCTGCTGACCTTGCTGGCCACCATTCGGGCCGCCCTGCCCGAAGCGCTTGAAGAACTCGCGCAGCTGCGGGGGCACCTGCTGCATGTTCGGGCGGCCCGGGCCGTCGTCGTCGTCGTCCGTGGCGTCGTCGTTGAGCTTCACCTTCACGGCGACGACCGCGGGCTTCACCTTGTTGACGATGCCGGCGAACGAGCCCGGCGGATGCTCCGGCGCCTCGATCGGGGTCTTCGGCAGGGCCTGGGCCAGGGCCTGCGTCGTGGGGGCGATGGAGCCGATGCCGGCCGCGCCGCCTGCGACGAGGGCGGCGGCTGCGACGGACGCGAGGGCGCGGCGACGGAAGGTCGATGTCATGGAACTCTCCGGAAACGGTCGTGCTGTCGCCGCGAGGGGCGGAGCGTGTTTCCGGTGATAGGGGCCGCAGCCTGACCCGGTCGTGGCGCCGGCATTACGGTTTCGTCATGCGACGCGGATGGAGCCGTGAGCGGGCGGGCTCAATTTGGTCGCGATCGGACCCGATAGCGAAGGCCGCAACGGAGCGGTCGACGGCCTGCCATGCAAATCGAAGTCCCTTCGCTCGGGTCGCGGTCCATCTTCTCGAAGGCCGAGCGGATCGACTCGTATCTGCGCGTGCTCAACGCATTGATGCTGCGCGACATGCGCACCCGCTTCGCCGGCTCCTACTGGGGCTATCTGGTCCAGGTGCTCTGGCCGGTGGCGCACATGTTCATCATCGCCTGTGCCATGACATTTCGCCATGTGCCGCCGCCCTTCGGTGACAGTACGATGGTCTTCGCGGCAACGGGCGCCATTCCCGCGCTCGCTTTTCAGTACATCTCCCGTGAAATCATGAAGGGCATTCTGACGAACAAGCCGCTGACCTACTATCCTCAGGTCAGGACGCTCGACGTCATGTTTTCCCGCGTGCTGGTCGAGATCGTCAGCAGCTTCCTGGGCGTCATGCTGATTTTCTCCGTGTTGATGGCGTTCGGGCTCAATCCGATCCCGATCGATCCGGTCACGGCAATCTGCGGTTATCTGTGCGCCATCGCTCTCGGCATTGGAGCCGGAACGATCAACGTCGCGATCGTTCAGGTGTTTCCGGGCTGGATGCTGGGCTATATCGGGATCGGCATCCTGCTCTACATGGCGAGCGGCGTCTTGTTCATGCCTAGCGAATTGCCGGAGCAGATCTATGACTACATGAAATGGAACCCGGTGCTCCAACTCGTCGAATGGGTCCGGCTGGGCTACGATCCGAGCCTGCCGATCACGATCGACTACGTGTACCTGTTCCTGTGGGTGTTCTGCACGCTCACGCTCGGCCTGACCCTCGAGCGCACGATCGGACGCCGCGGCGGCGCCTGAGCCGGCTTCTCCCGGCCCGGTCGTCGGGAGTTCCCGGTCTCCTGTGACGGCCGCCGCTTCGTGGACCGGCATGCCCGGATGGCGCGATAGACGGGCGATGTCGCGTCAGCTCGGGCGGCCCCGCCTCCGGATGACGGGCCGAGATCCGCTTCGCCGGACGCGCTTCTTCCGGATGGCCGAGGCCGGTCGTCATGGGAGTTAAGAATGCTCCGGGATACCGCCCTCGGCTCCCTGCGGCCGCCCTCTCCCTCGCCTTCACCGGCAAACCGCCGGCACAATCGAAAACACCCTCGGACCGGTTTCCGGTCCGAGGGTGTCGATGTCGCCCGGACGGCCCCTTGCGGGACCGCCGGGAGGTCGGTGGCGATAGGTCCTAGTACGAGCCGAACTTGTAGTTGATGCCGGCGCGGACGACGGCGAACTCGGTGTCCTGGCGGCGGACGGCGCCGGAGAGCAGGACGCCGTTGCCGGCGGCGAGGCTGGCGACGCCGCCCGGGCCGACCGCGAAGGCGCCGGTGTTGCGGTTGCCGCCGCGATCGAGATTCACGTAGAGGCCTTCGACCTTCAGCGTCACGGCCGAGGACTTGAAGAAGTTAACGAACGAGTCGGTGGGCAGCGCGTACTCGATGCCGCCGCCGACGGCGTAGCCGGTCTGGAAGTCGCTGGTGGACGAATCCGGCAGGCCGAACTCGCGGCCGCCGCCGGCGCCGTAGGCGAAGCCGCCGGTGCCGTACACGAGGGTGCGGTCGAAGGCGTAGCCGAGTCGACCGCGGACGGTGCCGAAGTAGTCGAGGCCCGACAGGCCGTTCGGGTTGAACACGGTCACGCCGGCGCCCGGTGCGGTGCCGATGCTGGTGGCGAAGCGGTTCCGGTCACGGCCGAAATCGGCGTACTGGGCGTCGGCCTCGACACCGATCACGAAGCCCGAGCCCGGCGTGAACTGATAGTTGTAGCCGATCTGGCCACCGCCGACGAAGCCGTCGGTGCGGTTGCTGTTGCCGAAGGCGATCGCGCCGGTGGCGGGGGCGCCGGCAGCGTTCACGAGCACGCCGTTGGCGGGGACGCCGATCACGGTCGCCTGCTGGTTGTCCTTCGTGCCGAACCCGTAGCCGGCATTGAAACCGGCATAGAAGCCCGTCCAGGTGAAGACCGGAACCGGCGTGAAGATCGGCGGTGCGGCGACGCGGCGGGGAAGGTCGGCGGCCGATGCGACGGCCGTCATGCCGGCGAGGACGGTCGAGGCGAGGAGCAGTTTTTTCATTCGGTGCAAGGTCCTGATTGGCGATAGCCGGCGAGCTTCTAGCCCCGGTCCCGTCGGAAGGTCTGTCGCTTTCCTGCAACAAGCCGCTCAGATGCACCCGGTCTCGTCAAGGAAAGGTAAAGGTTAGCCCCTCCCCGCCGAGAGGATTCGTCGCAGGTGATTTTTCGCACATGGCCCGATCTGGAAGATCATCGCCGCCGTTTCATCGGCGACATGTTGAGTACCGTCTGCTGCTGCGTCGAAAGGATGCGGCTCGATCGTTCCGCTCTGCCGTTTTTGTGGATTTATACTGCCCCTGCGTAGTGGGCGGTGAGATGATCATGATCATCCGTCCCAAAAAGGACAGCTTTCGGCTTCCTTGCGTCAGGCTGCGTTAACCGCGTTCGCCGAAGATGCCGGCGTGCTCCCCATGTCGGGCGCTCGCGAACGGTGCCCCTCGATGTCCTTGGATCTTTCCGGTTCGCACCCGCTGCGCGGCTTTCTCGTCTCGACGGCCGTTGTCGCCCTCGTGGCCGGCGTCGGTGCGTTCGGGCTGGTCCATCACCTCGCCCGGACCGTGGCGGCGCCGGGAGCCCGGTATGCGGCGCTGCCGCCCGGCATCGTCGATCCGGAGGTTACCGGCGCGATCGGCACGACGGCCCGCAGCATCATGCTCGACCCCTGCAACGGCCGTGAGCGGCTGGTCGTCCGCGGCCCCTGAAAGCAGCGGGAAGGGCATCCCGAACGGGTACGGCCGTCGCGCGCAGATTGACAAGCCACTGCAAGCCTCTAAACGTCGCGCACGCTCGCACCCTCGGCGGAGCGAGGATGGTGCGCGGCCGGACCATGGCTGCGGTGCACGACCGGATGTTTCCGCCGCGACGCGAGCCCGATCGGCCCGAACAGGGATCCGCGGGACGATTCCCGCGGATCCCTGTTCGGGTCTCTTGATTTCGCATCATTCGCCTTGGCGAGATTCGTCCCGGTGAGCCGACGCCGCGTCGCGCCGATGATGCCGAAGACCTCGCGCGGACGGTCTCCCAACGATCATGTCATTTGCCGATCTCGGACTGAGCGACAAGGTCCTCGCGGCCGTCGCCGCCGCCGGATACACCGAGCCGACGCCGATCCAGGCGAACGCGATCCCCCATGTGCTCGCGCGCCGCGACGTGCTCGGCATCGCCCAGACCGGCACCGGCAAGACGGCGGCCTTCACGCTGCCGATGCTCACCATGCTGGAGAACGGCCGCGCCCGCGCCCGGATGCCGCGTACGCTGATCCTCGAACCGACTCGTGAACTCGCGGCGCAGGTCGTGGAGAACTTCGAGCGCTACGGCACCAACCACAAGCTCAACGTGGCCCTGATCATCGGCGGCGTCTCCTTCGGCGACCAGGACGCCAAGCTGATGCGCGGCACCGACGTGCTGATCGCCACGCCCGGCCGCCTGCTCGACCATTTCGAGCGCGGCAAGCTCCTGCTCACCGGCGTCGAGCTCCTCGTCATCGACGAGGCCGACCGCATGCTCGACATGGGCTTCATCCCCGACATCGAGCGCATCGTGAAGATGGTGCCGTTCACGCGCCAGACGCTGTTCTTCTCGGCGACCATGCCGCCGGAGATCGAGCGCCTCGCCGACATGTTCCTGTCGAACCCGCAGCGGGTCGAGGTCAGCCGGCCGGCCTCCGCCGCGACGACGATCGAGCAGCGCCTCGTGGCCACGGGCTCGGAGGCAGCCGCCAAGCGCGAGACCCTGCGCCGCCTGATGCGCGACGCCAAGGAACTCCAGAACGGCCTCGTCTTCTGCAATCGCAAGCGCGACGTGGCGCTGCTGCAGAAGTCGCTGGCGAGCCACGGCTTCAACGTCGCGGCTTTGCACGGCGACATGGATCAGCGCGCCCGCACCCTCGCCCTCGAAGGCTTCCGCTCCGGCGAGGTGCCGCTGCTCGTCGCCTCCGACGTCGCCGCGCGCGGCCTCGACATTCCGGCCGTGAGCCACGTCTTCAACTTCGACGTGCCGCACCACGCCGAGGACTACGTCCACCGCATCGGCCGCACCGGCCGCGCCGGCCGCTCGGGCCATGCCTTCACCCTGATCGGACGCGGCGACGAGCGCTCGCTCGCCGCGATCGAGAGCCTGATCGGCCAGCCGATTCCCTGGCTCGACGGCGACCTCGCCTCGGTCACCGGGGGCGAGGGGGAGTCCGAAGAGGGCCGCCCGCGCCGTCGCGGCAGCCGGAGCGGCAGCCCGT